>CADBFL010000020.1 GCA_902793875.1 uncultured Eubacteriales bacterium
CAGGGCATAATACTCCCTGTCGATCCTATTGCACCTTTGTTTTCTGATAATATTGTCATCCGATCGTCTGACCGATGCGCAGATTATATCATGCTCTTCGGATAAATGCCACTGAACTGTCAGTTTAGTGTTTCAGAGCAGTCCGGTTTTTTTTGCAAAAAAAGAGTCATAAGGAGCTGTTCCTTCTGACTCATGCACTCAGGTTTTACAGGGTGCTATGCGATCATATCTTCGATGGCGGTATCATCTATTTTCATTTCATCGATATTATACCTGAAGATACGGTCCTGGAAATGTTCTCTGCTTACAGGAACTCCCGGTTTTTCTGCATCGTTGTGCTCCAGTGTTGTTTTTGTTCCGCTTCCCGCGATCGTAACGATATCGTAATTGCGTGTTATGGAAACATCGTCGAAAACATATTCATCTTCATGCAGGTTGTATGTGCTTTGAGTTTTCAGCAGCGGTCTGGAGCAGCGTTCTGCATTCGGAAGATAAAGAGCTACCTTTCCGTCCTGCATGTACAGTTTAGGTTTTACGGCGTCCGGGGTTTCCGGGTCCGCTTTTACACTGAATATGTTGTAGGCCAGTCTTGTTACGATCACCAGGATGATCATTGATACCTCCGAAGCGTCTCCGGTGTCAACTCCGATGTAAATGTTTACTGCTACTGCAACGATAAGCAGAGCAATGAGCAATTTGTTGGAACCGGACTTTGTTATTTTGCAGATGACCCTGAAAACGATCCCTGCTATAGCCAGTGAAATAATGCAATCTATAAAACTCATGATCTCTTCTCCTTTCGTTTGTCCTGATGCATCCGTTCTTTGCTGTGCCTCTATCCTAGCAGGAGAGATCTGCAGCTTTGTTTTTTTGATATCAGGTTTTGCAAAAAAATAAGGGGGGCTGTCGCATTTGAAAAAATGTGGCAGCCCCTTCATTCTTTCTTTGTTTTTTGTAATTAGGTCTGTTAGTACGTTCGCTTTATCTGAGAGCTACTTCATCGCCTCCTTTCTTCTGCGGAAGAGCATCGCAGCCAGTATGATCATCGCGATCATTCCTTTAAGGGCCGCAATCCCGATCATGCCGCTGTCACCTGTCCTGACAATTACTGTCTTGCCAGACTTCCCTTCCTGCACGCCGGAAGCCGCCTTGTCCGTTGCATTGTCTGCGGTCCTGACTGAAGCAGCGACCTCTCCGCCGGCAGTGCTTCCGTTCTGCACATCCTCTGCTGCAGCAGTTTCAGCATCAGCCACCCTGAAGGATGATACAGCATATCCGTCGTTAGACAGGATAGCGATCGTATGCTCACCGGCCTCAAGCGAGTTCATGAGATCCGAGTTGAGGGCAATCACAGTGCTTCCTCTGCTGACCCCGTATCCGTTTACCGGCTTTCCGTCGATAAGGACCACGTCCAGGAACTTGTCGATATCCGCTTCGGATGAGAAGATGAACGGATAGCTGCTGAGACCGCGTCTGTATATGCGGCCGTTTATGCCTGACGCCTTGTAGATCACAGGCTCTACATCCATTTCCTTTTCGACCGTCTTTCCCCTGTACTCTATGGTGACAGGTCTCGTTACCCTGCCTCCGCGTGCAAGTGTCATCACCTCTTCTGCCGTAAGCGTCTGAGGGATCTCAGGAACGGTGACCGTGAGATCTTTGTCGTCTGCCTTTACCGCTTCAGATGAACCGTCCTTGTGAACAGCGACTACCGCTACCTTTGTGCCGAAGTTCCCGCCGACCTTGCAGGACGTCTTGTCCATTACCACGAAGAGATCTGTGACGACGAGCGCCTCGTACTCCGCCTTCGCCTTGTCGAGTTCCTTCTGCGCGGCGTCCAGGGCAGCCTTTGCCTCGCTGTACGCGGTCTGTGCCGGTGTGAGTTCATTGTCAGCGTTCTCTGAAGCGGACTGCTTTGCGCTGACCTTTACGTCCGCAGCATCTCCGGCTGCGTCCTTTGCCGCCTTGTCATCTGCGGCAGCTTTCTCAGCCTCGACAGCCGCCTCGAGTTCTGCCTGAGCTTTGTCAAGGGCCTCCTGAGCGTCTGCGATCGCCTTGTTCTTTGCCTCGATCTCTGCGAGTGCTTCGTCCGCCGCTGCTTTGGCGGCATCTTTCTGATCCTTTACGGCCTTCTTCGCCGTCGATTCTGCGCCGGCAGTGTCGTATGTGCTCTGAGCGTCTGCTTTAGCGGTACCGGCAGCTTCCTTCTTAGCCGTCTTTTCGGCAAGAGTATCTGCTGCCTGTGTGAGCTCGCCGGATGCTTTCTCATCCTCCTCTGCTGCACTGTCGAGAGCTTCCTTCTTTTCTTTGATGCCTGAGACGACATTCTCTGCAGCGTCCGCCAGCTCGTCTTCTCTGGCCTTCCTGTCAGCCTTCGCACTTTCTACGGCGGCATTCGCGTTGTCTGCTGCAGCCTGCCTGCCGCTAATGACAGCCTCCTGCGCTGTGATTTCTCCTGACTTGCTGTCGACCGCAGCCTTCTTCGCCGCTGTGGCGTCAGTCATCGTCTTCAGATCCGCGTTGGCATCATCGAGAGCTTCCTGTGCGCTTATGATAGCCTGGCCTTTAGCGGCTGCGACGGCTTCGGCGTCCGTAACGGCGTTTGCCGCCTGTGTTTGTGCCGTCTTCGCATTGTCGAGCTTAGCCTGAGCGGCACTGGCAGCAGCTGTCGCATCAGCTACAGCCTGCTCGGCGTCAGAAACAGCCTTCGTGCACGCCGTGACTCTGGCCGCTACATCTTCGATGGCCTTCTTCTCGGCATCGGAGATCCCGCCGTTCGCGATCAGCTCATCCTGATAGGCCTTCGCTGCGTTCAGTGCATTCTGCGCTGCCGTGAGCTCCTGCTCTACCGCTGTGCAGTACGCGTTGAGACGTGCTTCATATTGCTCTGCGGTGTAAAGCGTGTCTGTGCTTGGCGGATACATTTCGAAGATTTGACCGTGTACGATGCGATACAGGGCTTTTTTATTTGTGTTTATAGCAAATCCTGTTGCTACATAATCTGGGTCGACGATGTTTTCATAATGCCCTGTCATTCCAGAATTATTGATGTAATTCTGCTTTTCTTTATTATACCAACCACTGAATGGATTCTTGTAACCCCAAGAGAGATTTTCTCCGCCATCACAGATATTGGAGTGTGCCGCCTTGTAGGCACTGGCGTTTGTGTTGACCTGCGAACTTGCCATCATGGTATCAGTTACTAAAAGTGCGGAAAGTCCCGGGAAGTGTTCGTCACTCGTACGGAGTCTGTTGGCTTCCTTGATCCATTTGATGGATTCTTTGAAGTTTTCAAGGGAAGTAGCGTCTCCTTCAGCTCCGACATTTGTCTTGCCCCATTTGGTATCACTGTCCTGAGTTGCTACTCTGTCCTTGATCACATTCGCGGCTCCGGTGCTTCCTTCATGCTCGAAGAATCCGAGCGAGCCCTTGTTCTTTGTCGCCATGATGTCATCGTAAGCCTTCTGGGCTGCCGCTACCTTCGCTGCCTGGGCATCGAGATTGGCCTGAGCCTTGTCCCTGGCTTTTTCTGCCTGTGCGAGATCTGTCTTCGCATCAGCGAGATCTGCCTTCTTCCCGCTCAGCTCCTTGTTCGCTTCCGTCTTTCCTGTATTAGCTGCATCGAGTTCGGCCTGAGCCGCCGAAACAGCATCGTCAGCCGAAGCCTTTGCAGATCTTGCGGCTTTAACGGCGTTATCCGCCCTGGCCTTTGCGGTGTTGGCTGCATCCAGCGCGGCCTGCTTCTCAGCAGCTGCTGCGCGATACGGTTCTTCTGCTGCCTTTGCCTGTGCCAGCTCGTTCTCAAGCGTCGACTTCTCCGACTGGAGCTGTGTCAGCCTTGCATTCGCTCCCGAAAGATCCGACTTTGCGGAAGCGGCTGCATTTTCGGCTGCAGAGAGCTTCGATTCGGCAGCTGCAAGATTTGCCTTCGCAGCCTGTACAGCCGGATCGTTATCCGCTGCAGCCACGGCTGCATCGTATGCCTGCTGCGCTGAATTGCGGGCTGCCTGCGCCTGGCTTGCCGCCGCCGCTTTGGAATCGTAGTTCGCCTGTGCTGCGTTATATTCCGTCTGCGCGACTGCCAGTTCGGCGTTCTTTGCGTTCAGCGCTGCCTGCGCGCTGTCTGTGGCTGCCTGCGCGGAGGCGTATGCCGCGTTCGCAGTATCAGCTTCCGCCTGAGCCTGCCTGGCTGCCGCCTTCGCATCGGCGAGCTGCTGTGCTGCGTCCGGGTTTGCATCCTGCAGTACTTTCAGCTGTGACTGAGCATTGTCCCTGCCCGTCTCCCTGCCGGCGCGTTCACCCTTTGCTTCCTGCAGTCTGTCTGCCGCATCTTTGGCAGCCTGATCCGCGGCCTTCTTTTCGGCCTTTGCCTCATCATATTCCTGCCTGGCTGCGTCTGCGGCAGCCTTTTTCTCATTGTACGTCTCTTCCTTCTCATCGTACTCGTCTTTGAGCCTGTCGTACTTCTGCTCCGCCTTCTCAAGCTCTCTGAGAGCGGCCTCCTCATCTGAAGAGACGGTGAAGCCGTAATCTTCAGATCCTGTTGCGAAGACCGCGGAGGGCATCGCCGACAGCATCAGGGAGAGAGTGATAAAAACCGTTAGTAATCTTTTCTTCATTTTTCCTCTAAATGGTACCTGCGCAGGCGGGCGCCATCTCTCCTTTCTTTTATTTCTGTATCTGCATCCTAGCATCCGGGATCTGCAGCTTTGTTTTTTGGATCTGAGCATAAAAATCTGCGCTGATTTTACTCAGCGCAGTGTTGTATAGTGTCGGCTACCATTCTTCATCATCGCTGATTTTTATGATGCCGAGCTTTTCCTTTTTCTCTTTCTTCTTCCACCTGGAGTTCATGTGCATCTCTCCGGTCACTGCATCGATGGATGCGTAGTCGCTTATCCTTATTCTTACATGTCCATTGCAGTCCGCTCCGAAGACGTCTCCGAATGTGATCCCCCCATTTCCGTCATCTGAGATAAAAAAGCCCATTGTATTTCCTCCTTGCTACATTCCGAATAAGACCTGCAATATCCCGCTGTTTGATTGCGTCCTCTTTCGCCTTATCTCTTCTGCTTTACCGTGATTGACGCCGTATCTGAATTGTCTGTCGCAGAACGCTCCTACTGTGTAAGGCCGCAGCATCTCCCATGTGAATGCATCTCCGCTTATTACATCTGTGCGGCACGTCATGACTTCCGGCGCTATCTGCCTGAACAGTCCGTAGTCAGCATTTATATCTGCCGCGTCTCTGTCAGTCAGCCTTATGGAATCATCGCCCCCGGCAGTGCAGTATGCCAGAGTGGCGTAACGAATGAACCTGAGTTTAAGATATGTATTGGTTCTTCCCTCTGCGTGTATCGGAGCTACTATTGAGCAGTCCGCACCGTACCCGAAGATATCATTTACGAGGTCGGCCACTTCCCGGTATACATTGTGCCACATGATCATAGTTGCACTCTCTTCAGGGTCGCATCCGAACATCGCATTCATTTCTTCTATCTGATCCGAATAGATTTCCTCGTACAGATACTGCCTGCTGTCCTGATCGAAATACACGTCTACCCCGGCGGTCCGCATAGAGAACTCGCTGCCCGCATGGTAGGTATAGCTGAAGAGAGCAGCTTCCCAGACGGCAGTCGCCATGTACTTCTTCGGATAATCCTGTCCTTCAGCCAGAAGGCAGGCTGCGCGCTGCACGGCTCTCAGTATCCAGTAATAGTATCTGAAATCATAGGCGCATTCATGATTGAACGCCTTACCTCTTCTGACCACCGGAGGTGTGTTGATGAGCATATTTGCGTTCCAGATTATGTCCCGTGGCAGGAATCCGACCGCAAGATCGAGCATTGCCGTGACATCTCCATCATCTGCTCTGCTCAGCAGGTCCACATACTCCGGGATCACCAAGAGTGATCCTCTGTTAAAGCAGTCCGCCCACTTTCCGTAATACCTTCTGGAAGCCGAGTAGTAGTCGGGGTCCTTCATAGGGACATTGTATGCCGCCTTTATCGCATCCAGCCTGCCGTCGCCTCCCGCAGAGGTCCAGCGTCCGATGATCTCCTTGATGTATGCATATGCTTCCATCGCATCATCCATCGAAACCGACGAGTCGGCATGGGCGCCTTTGTTGCACAGCTTCCTGGTCCTGTGGAAAAGCTCGTTGAGCCTCGCATCGATGGCGCCCTTCTCATATAGCAGCTTTATTTCTTCCTCCAGATTCATTTCCCTGCTGCCGGTATCGACCCCGATCCTGTTGCAGAGTGACTTTATCATTGTCTCCAGAGCATTTCTGCAGCTCATCAGAGCCAGGTGCGGTTTGCCGAGCTGTATCATTTGACTGGCATCTTCAATGAATGACATAAGCATGATGTTTACCTTCTTTCTTCAGTGCCTGCCGCTCCCTCCTAAAGATCGGCGAATTTCGGCGTCTCCGAAGCTTCAGTCGCTGCCGCCTGCAGTTCGAGTCTTCTTTTGTCTTCGGCAAATTCCTTGAGCACCGGGACGATGAGAAGGCATTTTATCCACAGCATTTTGAATTTTAATGCAGTTTTCAGGTCGCCGCCGTTAAGAATTGCATTGGAGAGGCAGAGGCTCTTCCCAATCGTGATCCCCGGATAGATCTGTGCCGCTTTCGCCATATACAGTATGTATACAGTCGGGATATAGTTCCAGAGGGCAAGGATCGGTAACGCTGACAGGAGACCGCCTATTCCCATGGTGGAAAGTCCGCTGAATAATGCCGCAAGCATTATTCCATTCCATATTGCGTAGAACAGTTTTATCTTTCCGGTAGTTTTTCTGCGTTCCTCAAGTTCCATTCTCTTCTCGTTCATTTTGTTTACCTCCATTCTGTTTTCCGAACATTGTCCGCCGGCCTTTCCGGCGTCTGTTCTTTACTGTGTCTATATCCTAGCATCCGCGATCTGCAGCTTTGTTTTTTGACTATCTGCTTTTCAAATCCGGATCGAATGGATTAAAATAGCAGTGAGATAGCTGTATGATCTGTGAAAGGAATGATATGGGCAAGAGTTCAGAAAAAAGCAGGCAGAGTCCTCTCGACGCGCTTATAGGTGAACTGATCAACTATGGGTCCGATGATGTCCAGTCCGTCATCGACATCCTTTTTACGCTTGACCAGAAAGCTATATCAGCCATACCGCTGCGTTACCGCATCATCGGTCTGGGTTTTGTACGCAAACTGTCGCTGGCGGAAGTGAACGACAAACTGGTTTCCAACGGATGCGAAAAGCTTTACGGGCGAAGCATCTATGAGGCCACCCTGATGCATGCTTTCAACAACGGACTTTCATATAAGGAGTGGAAGGGACTGTTCACGGAAAGCGAGAAGATACGCGCGTCAGTCCCGATCGATGAGCACCTCTCAGGCAATAAGGTATCGCTGAATGACATAAGCGCCTATGTCCGTGACAATTCGGATATCGCAGACAACGTTTTCAAAACTCAGCATATCACCAGGCAGGTAAGTGATTCTCTTTCACAGATACCTCCCGAAAGGGCTGCCCTTCTGGACTTCATGATAAAGAACATTCAGTCCTTCAGCCTCAACAGAGAATGCACCCGTTACTATTTCTGCAAGTACCTTATGTACTTCCTTGAAACGCGCCGCGATCACTATCTTGATGCGCTCGCGTATTCATATACTGAATTCGCCGACCCGGGTCTTTCTGCGCAGCGTCTTTCCGATGCCATGGACATGCTGTCGGTCTACCGCGTTTCGGCGAAACTCACAAGAAAGAAGCATACGTTAGAAGAAGCCCGTATCGCGATCAATGAATCGCCGGTCTCGCTCAGCGAGATATACGACGCCTTCCAGCATTTCTATTTCGACTATACTTCGATCGACTGGATGACTGTCCTGCTCGAGCGCTACGGCGATCTGGATGCTCTTACTGACAGACAAAGATCTGCGCTGGCCGCTTCCATCCGCAGGTACGACCCGTCATTAAAAAAGCTGTCTGATGATGAAGTGATAGAGCGGCAGAGAAACGAGATCGAGAGCAAAGAAAAAGCCGCTGATGAAAAGTATTCCATCAGCAGCAGTAAAACTCCTGCGGCTTCCCGCACCGGAGAGTTCTTCATCCGTAAGGTCCTGAGGGGAGAAGTCGATCTCGACCGGACCACTTTCCTTTCGTTCCTGCTGTTCTTCGACAAGAGCTCATCAGTCCCTGACAGCCAGAGGATAGACCGCGAGCGCCTGCGCGAGGTCCTGGTCAACTGCGGCTTCCCTGCGCTCAGCGATGACGACCCGTTCGATGCCTTCTTCATCGATTACATCGAGTCCGATGATCCGATGGTCTTCCTGATCGAAGAGGCAGAGATAATGGCCATGTCGGAAGAAAATTTCTATTTATATAAGACTTATCTGGAATCCAAAGACAATGATAAAGTGCTTGACGGCATGGTCAGGTCATGACTGCCCGGGTACTGTCACCCGGAGTTTATCATAACCGTCCCGGGTTCGGCCATATCCTGAAAACGGCTTTTGCCTCGATCTCATCTTTTTTTACGGTACCGAAGTCTTCTGCTCTTGAATCCTTCGAGCACTCTCTGTTTTGTCACAGATGCAGGTTAGTGATCGCCATAGTATTATATGTCAAAGTCTCCTCCGTTACATCCGTGAACATCCCCGAAAGGACCTTGTCTTTTTGTAAATATTTTTTTATTTCTTCAATTTTTTTCTCATCGCATCCGAATATAGATGCTATGTAATATGTTCCTGTGTCCGGATCAAGTGCTATAATGATCTTCGCTTTTATTCCGGGTTTTTCACCGATATCTCCGCCCTGCAGAAACGTTCTGCCTCCGACAGAGAGGTACGTGAATTCCATATAGTTATATGTTCCATCCTGAAGCTTGTCTCTGTTGTCCCTGTAAAAGCTGCAGAACCGCTCCAGCCATTCTTCCGTCTTTTGCTCTGATGTTGACTCATTGCAATAATCTGCATGAAGACATCTTAACAGGCCTACTTTGTGTATCAAGTGCGTGAAGGAAAGACCATGGCTTTTCTCCTTTTCCCATTCTTCAGCATAATCCCACGCTCTCTGTTCTGCGGCCAGAGTCCTTCCTCCATCCCCTTTCCAGCATGGCTCCCCGTTCTTTGTTTTTTTATCGAAACCTTCATTGTAATAAGTATATTTAGGAGACTGGTTGTAAGCTGTTATCACAAGAGCAGCAAGCCGCGCATTCTGTTCTTCTTTCCCCTTTTCGGCACACCATTCGTCGAATACTATGTTCTCCGAAGCATCAAATGACGCCAGTGCCTTATCGATTTCCGTTTTTGCGATCGGGAAATGGCAGAACTGAAGATACAGATACTTTTCCCCGTCTTCTTTCAGCGACTCCATAAAGCTGCGAAGATTTTTCTTCTCGCTTTCACTCATCTGACTGTAAAACGGTTCGAAATACGGATGGCCCTCAGATGTGGAATCATACATTGCACCATATGTATTAGTCTCCATTCTTGTCATGCTTCCTAAACTGAGGTCATCTCTTTCGTACTTCCCACACACAAGGTCCATCATCTCATACGTTATCGCCCCTTCCGGCATTTCGATCACTATGTAGTTACTGTCACCCTTTTCCCTGCCCAGTGCATACGGTGTTTCAAGTGCATCCAGTCTGTCTTTTATGATCTGTGAAGTTGCCGGATCATAAGGCGCATCATGGTCGTCATCCATCTCATTAGCGGATATGCCGTATGCAAAGCACCATTTTCTTATAGCATCCGATCCTTTAAGAATGTCTTTTTCTCTGACCTGATACTTGCCCGGATCGCTGATATCGTCGGGATCCTCCCAGACCGCATCGATAACTGTATCTGCATTAAACGGAGAGGACAGGGGGGCTTCGGTCATGACACGGCAGACGTAGTTTCCGGAAAACACTCCAGCGTCGCCGGGTGATGCCACAGCTGTTAACTCCATGGTCTTCCCGTCGCCGGTGCAGACACCTTCAAAATGAGGATTCTCTTTCTGCAGGATATCGAAGCTCAGCCATACGGAAAGGCCTTCCTGTCCGAGATACTCTTTCAGCCTGTCCTGTGCGGTTTCCGTATACTCGACATAAAAAGTCCCATTCTTTTCATATACAGCCTTTATGTCTTTTTCCTGGTCAAGTATGTCAACGACCTGATACTCCCCGTTTTCACTGTCAAACAGCGCGAAATACAATTTCAGCGGATTAGTTATATAGTTCCAGATAAGATCTCTTTTCCTATTTCCGCCGAACATCTTCTCCGGGACTTCGAACTTCACGATATCCTCATTCTTTTTCATGAGGTATCTGCCGCCTGTCAGAGCATCCACTCTGCTTTCGACAATGTCTGCGTTTTTATCATATTCCTCATCAGTCAGGTCCGACCTGTCAAGTAAAAACGTTTCAGTATCTGTGAAACTGAAAAGGATACGAATTCTGTTCGCATAAGTGATCACAGCAATAAGAAGAACCGCTGTCAGCAGTGCTGCGGTAATGATTCTGGATCTATGTTTTTTCTTTCTTTCAAGTTCTTTCTGTTCTTCATAAGTAAGGATCGGATAGACCTTTTCCAGCCCTGCCCTCAGTAATGCCATATCCCTGATACGCTCACTGCTGTCGAGGGCCATGCCTCGCATCAGAGTCTTTTCCGCAGCAGGCAGTATGTCCGCGCCGAGCTCTGATGGCCTCTTCAGATCATCGATCATCAGCCTTGAGATCGCGTCCTCCGGGTTCTTCCCCGTGATGCAGAAGTATATCGCGGCACATATGGAATATACATCCGACCAGCTGCCGAACATGCCCCTGGCATCCATCTGCTCCGGCGGAGAATAGCTTGCCTTTACGACAAGCCTCGACAGTGTGCTGTCGCTGTATTGTTTTGCCGCACCGAAATCGAGCAGTTTGAGACTGCCGTCTTCGACCACCATGATATTGTCAGGGCTGATGTCTCTGTGGATGACATTGTCTTTGTGCATGTGCTCGAGGGTCTCCATGACAGGAGCCATTCTCTGCACCGTATCCTCCATCGTCCACCTGCCTCCCCGTTCTATGCAGTCCCGGAGAGTCTCTCCTTCGAGAAACTCCATGACGATGTATGCGGTATCTTCACCCTCAAAAAAATCGAGCACGCGAACTATAGCGTCCTCTTCTGCATAATCTTCCAGGAGCCTGGCCTCGCGCAGAAAGCGATCCTTCTCAGTCGAGATGGTGCATTCCTTGACAGCGACCCTTCGGCCTGTCTGCAAATCAATAGCCTCGTACACGATACTGAAGCCCCCGCGTCCGACCGGTGCCCCGAGTTCGTATCTTCCACCGAGTACCGTTCCCTCTGGCTTGGCCTTTTTTATTCTTTCCTCTTTTTTATTTGTCATATTGTTTTCATTGTAGCACGAAGTAATGGATCCTCAAATTCAAATATCAGCTCCGTCATGCTTCGCACTCTCTCCTTGCCATCGAGGGACAATCCGCGCATCAGGGTTTTCTCTGCGGCGGGCAGAATATCCGCATCCAGCCCGGAGGGCTTCTTAAGATCATCCAGCATCATCCTCGAAACAGCATCATCCGGATCCCTGCCCGTGATGCAGAAATACATGACTGCACACACGGAATACACATCTGACCAGCTGCCAAATTCACCCTTTGCATCCAGCTGCTCCGGAGGAGAATACCTCGCCTGAGCGACCAGCCTGGTCAGAGTGATGTTTTGGTTCTGATCCTCCGTTCTTATGCCGAGCAGCTTTAGTCTGCCGTCCTTTAGCACCATGATATTGTCGGGACTGATGTCGCCGTGGACCACATTGCCTGTGTGCATGTGATCAAGCATCTTCATCACCGGAGAAAGCCTCCGCAGTGTTTCATCCATCGTCCATGTCCCGTTTTGTTCTATAAAGTCCCGGAGAGTCACGCCCTCCAGGAACTCCATGACGATATATACGGCATCATCCTCTTCAAAAGCATCGAACACGGTGACTATCGAGTCCTCCCGGGCATACTCTATGAGAACCTTTGCCTCCTGCAAAGATCTGTCTGTCTCCATCGGGAAAGGGCACTCCTTTACAGCGACCTTCACTCCCGACTGCAGATCCGCCGCCTCATATACTGTGCTGAAGCATCCGGATCCGACAGCCTCTCCGATTCCGTAGCGACCACCGATCACCGTATCTGTCAGCCTGTAGAGCGTTTCTTTTCCATCCATCTGTTTACACTTTTTCTTTTTATCTGTTGTTTTATTTATCTTCCGATCCGAGTATAGCAATCCATATCTGCAGGTTTGTTATTTTGCATGAATCCGAGCATAAAAAAACTGCTGATGAAAAATAGTTTCATCAGCAGCAGATGCACCCGTTCATTTTCCCTTGAGCTTCTCGTATTCCTCGTCAAGAAGTTTCTGGAACTCCTCGTTCTTGCGGTAGAGCGTATAGAATTCGTCGATCTTCTTCGTATCTTCCGCTTCGGCAGGAGCAGTTTCATCGGCAGCCGTCGTTTCTCTTGCCGTATCCAGATCAAGATACTGGTTTTCTACGTCATCTTTGAAATCATAGCCCCATTCGGCCGGTTCCGAAAACATAGGCTCCTCGTACTTAGGCTCTTCGAATACGGGTTCATCGAGCATGATTTCGATTCCGGTGAGTTCCTTGAGTTTCTTCCTCAGAGCCTCGATCTCATCCTCCTTTTCGGCCGGCGTCGGTGCAGGTGCCGGCTTTTCGCCCGCCTTCTTCAGGAATTCCGGAAGCTCAAACTTAGGCTCGTAGCTTACCTGTCTATCAGGCTCAGGCTTTTCGAACCTCGGCTCATCATGTATGATTCCGGCCGCGAGCTCAAAACTCTTTACATATTCTTCGAACTGAGCGATCACTTCTCTGGTTTTCTCGGCAGTCGGCTCAGTCACCATGCTGTCAGCCGATGTCTTTATTGAAGCCCCGCGCTTTTCAGACTTGTCGTTCTTTGATCTTTCGATAAACTTTATCGCCTTTTCTATATCTTCTTCTAAATCAGGGATCAGATCGTCAAACATTGAAGTTTCGTTTGCCGGTGCAGGTCTCCGCTCATCATTGACGATGACCGTTCCTGCTTCCACACCCCTCACATACTCATTTATGTACTGTGCTATAAAGTCATCAAGCATTGCAAAAGCCTCTAACATTGAGGTGTTCTTCCCGCTTGCATCGATAAGCCTGTCGTTAGGTATGATGACCATCGAGTCAACATTATCGCTGAGATCCTGTATGCCTTTTTCGGCTTTGTTCCAGCGCTCCTTCCCCTCGAAAGTGAACGGTTTTGTTACAATGCCAACAGTATAAGTCCCGCAGTCCTTTGCTGCCTTTGCAATGATCGGAGCAGCTCCTGTTCCGACGCCTCCGCCCATGCCGGCGGTAATGAATACCATGTCCGCATCCTGGATATGTGAAATGATCTCGTCTATCGACTCTTCTGCAGCTCTTTGACCGACCTCAGGATTGGATCTTGTGCTTCTGCCTCCCGCGACGTTCTCTCCAATCAGTATTTTGAACTCTGCTCTGCATTTCGCAAGAGCATCTCTATCTGTATTGACGCCAATGAACGTCACACCCTGAAGTCCGGTGTCAATCCTGTTGATCGCATTGCACCCGCCGCCGCCAACACCTATGACTTTGATGTTTAAAGCATCAGCACTAGTCTCTGCCTTGAGCACATCTATGAAACTCATTGTGCGGCTGCGATCAGTCTTCGGAGTCATCTCGGCGTAGAGTTCCTTTTCATTAATGCCGCCGGTCGTTGCCCATGGCGACTTGACATCAGGGATATCTCTCTTGCGCGGCATTCACTTTAAGCGGCTCGTCCTTTGCAGGCGCTGCAGGGATCTCTTCGTCCCGGTATTCCTTGATCTTCAGATCTTCAAGAGCTTTCAGCATGGCTGCTGCAGTCCTGTATCTCTTTGCAGGATCAGGCTCGCATGCTTTAAGGACTATTTTCTTTAAGGCGTCACTTCCATTCGCAGGTTCAGGAAGTTCTTCTCCCCTGAGTCTTCGCTGTATTGCTCTTTCTTTTTCAGTTGCACTGTATCTGCCTTTCTCCTTTATGAAAGGCGGTCTGCAGTTATTCAGCATTTCATACAGCACCACGCCAAGTGAATACAGATCTACTGTCTTGTCCGCCTTTCCGCCGTTGGCGATCTCAGGTGCCATATATGGCTTGGTTCCGGCTCCCGTCATAGTAGTATCGTCTTCGAGGTGTCTCGCTATTCCGAAGTCTCCAAGCTTAAATTTACCGCTCCCAGACACCATGATATTGTCCGGCTTGATATCTCTGTGAACGATCTTTTCTTTCTCGCACTCCACAAGAGCTCTGCAGATGTCTTCTCCCAGTTTTATGACTTCCGCTTCCTCCATACCCTTATTCTTCTTTACATACTGTACCAGCGGAGTCAGCACAGCCATCCTGATGCAAATTTCCCAGCTGTACCCATCGTCGAGTTTTGAGACACTCCAATCCTTGATGCCGACAATATTCTCTGTCGCCTTCAGCTTTTTTACTCCACGGACTTCGTTTATTAACTTATCCTTTTTTTCAGAGAAAAACTCTTTGATGCTTTCCTCATCTTCCGATGCCAGACTGTATGCGACCTCGTCGTACTGCTTGCGGTTTTTAGGGATCCTGATGATCTTAAGAGCATCGTTCTCTGTGATCCCATACTGTGTGCGCTCGATCTCATATACCTTTCCGTAGTAGCCTTCACCGAGTTCATTTACGATTTTCCAGTCCGCCCAGGGAATGTTGATATTTTTGAAACTGTTCATTTCCAGCCTCTCCCATCTTTCATAAATTCTGTCTCATTGTTATGTGGACTTTAGGGCATCAAATCTATCTTTTCCGGCAGTTTTATCAGAGTATCGCCGGATATTTCATATACTTGCGCGTAGACAGAGCCGCCGCAGTTGAGATACACTATATCGCCTTCTACCGCATAAACACCATTTGTGTACCCCTCTTCATCTGTAGTCGGTACGGCAGGGCTGCTGTAAAGCACTGCACACTCGCCGTCTTCAAAAAACTCCACACTCTCCCTGTTTTCGTCATCAGTCGTATAGATTCCTGTCAACTTAGGAGAGGTCTCAGGATCGACCCCAATCTTATTGCAGAAACGATTCCGGTGCTCTTCCGATTTGTCAGCAAGCTCAGCATCTACAATGTGATATCGCCCTTTCTCATTACCGCAGATCCATCCGGACGGGATCCTGATCCAGTTTCCGCTCGCCTCAAGGCACTTTACTGTCGAGCCCTTCGCTATAACAGCGTCTTCGCCTTCCACAGCCTTGTCCCTGTCTTCCTCTGCCAGTTCAGAGGCTTTCCTGACCGCCGAATCTGTTGACGGTTCTTCTCTGACACTCATCTCATCTTTCAGTATATATTCTTTCCCGGCTGTATATAATGAGTCCGGCGGACCATTGCGGCTCTCCGTCGCACCATCAGTATTGTTCTGGTCTGAATTTGTTTCATCCGGCTTTTCCGGGACAGATTCCCCCTTTTTTTCATAGAAATGACTAATATAAGTATCTCCGTCCCATAAAGCATATTCTATTGCATCACCAGATGACTTGTGCTGAAAAGTTAAGCCCTCGAATATTTCATTCATTTCATCTTCATCTGACAGTTCACTATTCTGAATATCAACTAATGCTATATCAATCGAATAATCGTTATCTGCTCCTCTTTTCAGACTCCAGCTGCCTTGTACTCCCCATTTACCTAAATAGGTGCGGTTATCAATATATACTACGATATCTCCATCTTCAGTAAAAAGAATATACGAATCCGACATGTCATCATCTTTGTATTTAGTGTCATCGCTACCCTCTGAATATGAATATTTCCATTCTCCGGCTAGTGACGAACGCGTGCTTTCTGCTACCTTAGAATACTCACTAAAATCGGATATCATCCCCCTGCCCACAAAAATAACTATGAAAGCAACTACTGCGACAATAGTAATAATCACAGCTGGGTATGATTTTTTCTTGACATCTTCTCCTGCATTGTTCTGATCTGCAGGGACTTCCTTCCCATCTTCCCCCCTGGTATCAACTTCCCTAGGCGGAGCTTTTACGAGTTCAGGCGGCATCTCAAACGCCTTGTAGATGGTCTCGTCCTCGACCTGTCCGTAAGCTTTGCTCTGCTCTGCAGGAACCTCGCCCACAGTCGCCATTTTCACTGCGCCGTCCTTGCCGTCAGCCTCCGGAGCTTCCGTCTTCGCATCCGCGGCCGGATTTTCGACCTTGAGATTGTCATTTTCGTCAGCCAAGAGTCTCTGGAACTCCTCGTTCTTGCGGTAGAGCGTATAGAACTTGTCTATCTTCTTTGTCTCCTCCGCCTCGGCCTCAGCCGTATAAGTCTCGCCGAAGAGATCCTTCTCGAGCTCCTCGAGCGAAAGAACGTCTGAGGATTTCGCTTCTGTCGTTGCCGGTGCAGGTGCCGGTGGTTCTGCCGCAGGCACTTTTTCAATGAAGGACGGCATCTCAAATTTAAGGGTTCTACTCTCCGGGCGAACGATCACAGGCTCTTCAGCAGTCTCATCGTGCTTGATATCCATTCCGGTGAGGTCCATAAGCCTCTTCCTTAAAGCTTCTACCTCATCTTCATTATCGTCAGGTGCCTTTATATTCGTGGCCTTTTCCATCTCAGCGAACAGAGCCGCTTCATCTACAGGGTTTTCTTCTCTTGCCGTATTCAGATCGAGGTATTTATTGAAGTCTTCTTCTAAACCGTCTTCATCAAACGCAGCCTCGTACTTAGGCTCTTCAAAATCAGGCTCCTCAAGCACAGTATTCTTGACATGTTCCGGCTCAGGTTTTTTCTCAAATCCCAGTCTCGGGGTTACATTGAAATACAGATCCTCAGGCTTATCGCTTGCTTGCTCTTTGAATACGGTGTCATCGCCGAATCTGAATTCCTGCGCAGCTGCACCCTGCACTCTGTTTCCACACACCCCGCAGAACTTCGCGGCAGGTCCCAGTCTGTTTCCGCAGTTGCTGCAGAACGATGCTATGCCTGCAGATTCCCTGGTCCCTGAATCGTCTTTTCTGTCGCGCTCTTCCTTCTCTGCCTTGAGCAGATCGATAAAGCTCATCGTACGGCTGCGGTCAGTCTTCGGAGTCATCTCGGCGTAGAGTTCCTTTTCATTAATGCCGCCG
Organism: uncultured Eubacteriales bacterium; assembly: GCA_902793875.1. Taxonomy (GTDB): domain Bacteria; phylum Bacillota; class Clostridia; order Peptostreptococcales; family Anaerovoracaceae; genus Crickella. Next base: position 17,163 of record CADBFL010000020.1, read on the forward strand.
GTCGTTGCCCATGGCGACTTGACATCAGGGATATCTCTCTTGCGCGGCCTCTCTTGCGCGGCTCGTCTGCAACGGCGCTCCAGTCGAAGGAGACATCCGGATTCACATTAGGCGGCTCTTCTTTTAAAGGTGCTGCAGGCTCTTCCTTTTGAGTGTTTTCCCCAACTGCGTTTTTGTTTGCCTCGTTCTTTTCTCTGTATCCCCTGATTTTCAGTTTCTCAAGAGCGTTCAGCATAGCTGCTGCAGTCCTGTATCTCTTTGAAGGATCAGGATCGCATGCTTTAAGGACTATCTTCTTTAAGGCAGAACTTCCGTTTGCAGGTTCAGGAAGCTCTTCTCCTCCAAGCCTTCGCTGTATTGCTTTTGGTCTTTCAAAACCGCTGATTTTACCATTTGCACTTAAGAAAGGAGGTCTGCGGTTATTCAGCATTTCGTACAACACCAGTCCCAGAGAGTAGATGTCTACTGTCTTGCCGGCTTTTTCGATGTTGTTGATCTCAGGCGCCATATACGCCCT
>CADBFL010000021.1 GCA_902793875.1 uncultured Eubacteriales bacterium
GAGTGCTACGACTGCCTTACGGTAGTCTCTGTCAGTCATCTTCATGCTGCGCGCGATCTTCTTCGCCATTGCAACCGCATCGGCATTGCTTGCGTTGACAGATGGCAGCCACTTTGCGAGCAGAGATACGCTCTCTCCTGCATTAAGCGCTTCCATGTCGGCAGCAAACTGCTTTGCGATATATACGAGCATGTCATTCTCGCATGGTGTGCCCATGAGAGAGAGCAGATCGTCATATCTGCCGTACTCACCGAAGTACTCGATGTTCTTCTTAACAGAGGCAGGCTCCTGAGCCGCAAGATAAGTCATTACAGTTCTGAACACTCTGCGCTCACCAAGACCGCCGCGGATATCTCTGGCGAAGAAGATGATCTTCATTGCCTTGTCCGGATCTTCAGTGTAAGCACGGATGAATCTGTCCAGGATCTCCTGCTCTGATGCCTTTCTGAGCGCACCTACTGTCGCAAACAGATCAAGGCAGTCTGAATATGTGCTGACGTTTGTCACAGCACCGTTTTCTGTATATGTCTTGTTTGATTCAGTTTTGATCGCGTTAAGCATTGTTTTCATCATTCTTCTCACTTCCTTTCCTATCCGTGCATACCCTGACACAAAGCACACTACGTTTTTGCGATACGTAATAAAAGTGAATGGTGCAAATTCCTGGTATTATTGCTGGCTGTGCTTTTTCTGCCTGATATGCCAAGATGCCATAAATTGCATGCAGGAGTTGCGACGGCACGTAGTGGCTAGTCCCGTGGAAACCTGCGACTTCCTGATTATGAGTCAGACGCTCTACCTACTGAGCTAATGCACCTCTGTGCGTTGCTGTGGGCATCTTTCATTTACAAAGCGCTTAAAACAGGTTTTATGTTTATCAGACATATCCTTATTTCAGTAGATTGCTGTATGCGCTTTTCTGTTTTCACCTGATCAAAAGATGCTGGCCGAGGGAGAGAGATTTGAACTCCCGCGCCGGTCGCCCGGCCTGACAGCTTAGCAAGCTGCTCTCTTCACCAACTTGAGTATCCCCCGGTAATGCAAGGCACTTTAGCTGACTTATCGGCAAAAGGGGCCAATAAACCCGGTGCTATATGATTGCTGTCAGTGCCTTTTTCAAGATGCCTTGTTTGCATACAGGATTCGAACCTGCTACCTTCTGAGTGAAATTCAGATACTCTAGCCAATTGAGTTAATGCTCTTTGAGATTGCTGTAGGCATCTTTCATATGGTTGCGGAGGAGGGATTCGAACCCTCGACCTTCAGCTTATGAGGCTGCTGAGCTGACCACTGCTACCACTCCGCATCATTGGTGTTCCTGATAGGAGTCGCGACGGCGAAGCCTAGTCCCTTGCGGAAACCTACACTTGGCAGGGTTTAAACCTGCTGCCTCTGCCCGTTGGGCTACAGGAACGCTGGTGATCCCCGTGGGATTCGAACCCACATCTCCCTGATTAAAAGTCCGGTATCCTTCCAGTTGGACGAGAGAATCATATGGAGCTCCCAGTCGGATTCGAACCGACAATCTGCTGCTTACAAGGCAGGTGCATTTCCGTTATGCTACAGGAGCATGTTGGTGATCCCCGTGAGACTCGAACTCACATCTCCCGGATTAAGAGTCCGGTATCCTACCAGTTAGACGAGAGAATCATGGTATCCCGTGCAGGATTCCAACCCGCATTCCGGAGTCCGTAGCTCCGTGTCCTTTGCGTTAGACGAACGAGATATATTGGTGCTCCAGACAGGACTCGCGACGGCACGTAGTGCCTAGTCCTTTAGGGAACCTGTACTAGATGGTGTCTGAGGCCATTTCCTCTACCAGATTGGGATACTGGAGCATATTGGAGCGGGCATACGGGACTTGAACCCGTACCATCAGTTTGGAAGACTGATATGCTGGCCATTACACTAATGCCACTCATGCCGGCTCGTCACTGAGCCGGGGGGGCATATATGTGCAGCAGTCGTCACCACTGCACACTTATGCCTGTTATTACTGAACATCTCTGGATACCGTCTGAGTCATCCGCGGGATCCTCATCTGTAACGAGGATCTCATCGACAGTGACTCCGAAAACGGCAGCAAGGATAACAAGGTTGTCGATCGATGGCATGCAGTCACCGTTCTGCCACTTGTATATCGCCTGCGGGTTTGTGAAACCGAGCACGTTCTGGAGGTCTCTTACTGAGATGCCTGCAGACACCCTGAGGTTCTTGATGTTCTGCCCTGTTGCTGTAAGGTCGATGACGGGCACTCTTACTACACCGACCGCTCTTACGTTCATTGCTTTTCTCTCCTTTTCCGGCTCTGTTCAGCCGGAAAGGATCCGACCTAGCACGCCTTATGATCTATGGTTGTTTCAGCTTCTTTTTCGCATTCCGTTATATTCATGCTGCCCGGATGCAGTAGCAGCATCCCGATAGGGTCGTAATAGGTTCTGAAGCCCTGCATCTGTTTCTCCTTTCTGTCTGCAACTTCTTCCCGCTTAAAAAAACCGCTCATCTCTTTTGAGACAAGCGGATCTGATCGTTCTATATGATATGCCCGGCATCTAACTCACATGCCGCACACTCCTTATACTTGTCTCATTTATGCACACGAAGCAACGTCCCATCAGGTCACTACCCTGAGGTTTCGATTCGATATTTATTCTCTTCGTTGTAAAGTGCAGATATAACATTTGAATTTCTTTCCTCTTTCTTTGTATGTTTTCTGTATGGTCTTACGACCTCTTACCGCAGTTAATATATCACAGGTGTCAAGGTCTGTCATTCAACTTGTAGTTTAAAGCCAGTCCGCAACGAGCCCCGGCCTAAGCGATTCGAATTCACCAAGCACATCTATCCTGTCATAGTATTTATCCAGAAATGCTTTGCAGTTATCTTCAGATGCTCCTGCAGCTGCGACTGCCACTACCTTGCCTGTATCGTTCATATTCAGGATAACAGATTACGCTGTCCCTTACGGTCTGGTGTATGCAAACGAGCCAACTGCCACAGTAAAGAAATTCCTAAATGCGATTTCATGATTTGCAAGGGTTTTTCAGAGTTGTTCCAGAAATGTGACACATTCAGTGCATAGCCAAAAGTACCAATTGTAAGACGGTACTACGGAAAGCACTTGCTGTGCATCAAGCTGGTTCTCTGCACGCTTCATGATCTGAACCATCTGTCCAAGTTGGTTGATCCGTTTGTCATTTACGGCATATCCACGCAGTATATAATCCTTCAAGACGGAATTCGCCCAGCGCCGGAATTCCACACCACGCTGAGATTTGACACGGTAGCCGACAGAAATAATCATGTCGAGATCATAATGCTCGGTCTGATATGTTTTGCCATCAGCCGCAGTTGTCGCAAATTTTGCGACAACTGAATCGCATAACTCCTCCCTCAAAGCATTATTGATGTGCTTCCCTATTGTTTTGACGTCTCTATCAAACAGCTCAGCCATCTGATTACGTGTAAGCCATACCGTTTCGTCACTCATCTGCACTTGTAGTGACACCTCATTATCAACGGTTTCAAACAGTACGATTTCGTTCTTTTTCATTGTTTTAGCGCCTCCTTTTCGCAGTAAATAAAAAAGCCCCGGTTTTCCCGAGGCATAAAAAATCGGAGAGCCCTGTCTCCGATTGCGTATATCGATGGCTCGTTATCGAAGGAGCATAGCCTCCGGAGATCAACGGTCTCATCATTGCGGCAACGCCGTTACAATCAATGAGACCGTTATTATATCGCATCTTCTTTTCAACCGTATTACTGTGAAGATTTCATCTGCCGGTATGATTTGTATTCCCCATTGTCGACTATGTCGATGTCAATTGAAGAATACAATTTGTAAAACCCTGCAAATTTCAATGGTTACAGCTTTTGTATTTTCGCCACAACCTCGATGTGGGATGTCTGCGGGAACTGGTCGACCGGCGTGGCTTCGATGAACTCATAGCCGTTCGCGGTCATGTATTTTATATCGCGTGCCAGGGTGCCCGGATCGCAGGACACGCAGACGATCCTGTCAGGCTGCGCCTTTACGACCGCGTTCAGAAGGGCTTCGTCGCATCCGGCGCGCGGCGGATCGAGAATGACCACGTCCGCCTTTTCTATCTTTATCTCCGGCTCGCGCTCGACTCTCTCGTTCACCTCGTTCCACTTATACAGCTTCGAAAGCCCCATCATGCCCGGGAGCTCCTCTTCGGCGCTGCCGCAGAAGTACCTGGTGTTGACCAGGCCGTTGATGACGGAATTGCGGTTGGCGTCGATGACTGCCGGCTTCACGGACTCTATGCCGATCACCTTCGTCTTTTCAAAAGCCGCTTCGTCCCTGCGCCTCAGATCGTCCAGCAGCCAGATGCCTATGGTGCCTGCGCCGCAGTACAGGTCGAGCACGGTCTCTCCGCCTTCGAGCGCCGCGTACTCCGCCGCCTTGTCGTAGAGTTTCACCATCTGTTCGGGGTTCACCTGGAAGAACGACTGCGGGCTTATCTCGAAGCGCACGCTGACGCCGCCGCTTCCTGTCAGCTCCTCTGTTATGGTCGGTTTGCCGGCCAGTATATGGCATTTGCCTTTGTGGATCAGCGCCACGGATTCCAGGCTGAAGTACGGTTCGGCCTCTTCATCCTCTTCTCCGCTCCCGTCCCGGGACAGGCTGTATACCGCGTCATCGAGCAGGCCGATCAGCTCGTCCATGCCCGGGAACTCTTTTTTCTCAGACTCGATCACGGCCATCACCTCGCCCGTGCCGAAGGCCGTCCTGACGGTCAGCTGCTTTATCACTTTGCCGGCAAGGCCCGGTCCGGACTTCAGAAAATGTCTGAGGGCGTCCGCGCACACCATGGCCGCGTCGGACTGGAGCATGCAGTCTTCAATGTCCATGACGAAGTGGCTCTTTCCCTTCATGAATCCGACCTCGCCGTGGGGCCCGACCGCGAACACCGCCTTGTTACGGTAGTATTCTGTATTCTCCGCTCCGATGATGCCGTTCACCTCCGGATCATCCAGGCCGCCGAGCCTTGCCAGCTTTGTCCTGACCTGATCCTCCTTGAGACTGAGCTGGGCGTCATATGCAAGTTCCTGCAGAGTGCAGCCTCCGCAGCTTCCGAAATACGGGCACTCAGCTTCGATGCGGTCAGGCGAGGCTTCCGTCACTTCAGCGAGGACAGCCTCGGCGGACGACTTCTTCGTTTTCGTGATCTTCGCTTTTACGGTGTCGCCCGGCACCGCGCTGCGGCACCCGCTGCGGCCGCTGGCCTGAGGGACTGTCCCAGCAGACGGCGCAGCCACAAAAACGGCACAGCCTTCGCATCTGCCGAAGGCTCTGCCGTCGTCGAGCATGTCTTCAATCTTCAGTTCGATGATCTGCCCTTTTTCCACATTCTTCTCCTTTTTACCGCCCGGCAGCTGCTCACTCTCCTTCGGCGAGGGCGCGCAGCTTCGCGAAGCGCTTGCTGACGGCCGCCTTGCCGAGCGGCGGCGTCAGCGACTCACCGATCTCGGTGAGGCTCGCCTCCGGCTTATACAGCCTCAGATAAGCGACCTCCTTCAGAGGCGCAGGCAGCATCCTGAGTCCCTGGGTCCAGAATGACGAGGCCGGGTCGGATATCTCGTCCGTGTCAGCCTGCCTGCCGGTCTCTGCCGAGGCTATGGCCTTCAGCCACTCCTTCTGCTCTTCGGCAGCCGACAGCGTCCTGTCCACGTTCGCGTAGTCGCAGTTTATCTTGCGCATTATGTCGCCGTGCATCTCTTTGCTGACTCTGATGCTCTCGAGCTCGAGCATGGCGTCGTTCGCCCCGATGATCCCGAGCATGTCGCTTATGTACGACGCCTTCTTCATGTACACTATCCAGTTCTCGCCGCGCTTTGTCACACCGGCCGACAGGTCGATGAATGAGCCTATCAGCTTTTTCAGATCAAGCGCGGTCTGCTCCTTGTCGAGCACGAACTCAAGGTGGTAGCTCTTCTTCGGGTCGGACATGGTGCCGCAGCTCAGGAACATGCCTCTCAGATAAGACCTTTTGCAGCATTTCGACTTTACTACCGGCGGGTATATGCCGTCGCTGAAGTAGTCGTCTCCCTCGCGTATGAGTATCATGCCGGTCTCGCGAAGTATCTGCATCGACTTCTGATCCGGGCTTATGCTGAGGTAATAGGTGTTCCTTCCTTTCCTGCCCTGGCTCCCAGGTCTTAAGGAAGCCCCGATGCCGATGTCTATCCTGTTTCTGAAATACGTTTCGATCAGGACCTTGAAGTGTCTGGCCGTCGCGGCGCTCTCCGTGGATGCCACAATAGCAAAACTGCCGCCGGTGATCCGGACCGATCCCGATGCCCTCAGGAATCCCGCGATCTCCGCCAGCATGCAGCACTTTCTGGAAGGTTCCGTCCTCGCCAGTTCACTCTTTACATCCGATGAGAACGACATCTGTCACTTTCCCTTGTTCTGAAGGTCGAGGTCCCTGTGTTTGACCCTGACCCTGAGACCGTCCCTGATGAATCTCTCTGCGACGGCGTTGGCTATCGCCACCGACCTGTGATGTCCGCCCGTGCAGCCGAACGCGATGTTGAGGTGATACTTGCCCTCGTTCATGAAGCCTCCGGCCATCTCCGTCACCAGATCGTGCACGGAACCGACGAACTGATCCGCCAGCTCGCTCCTGAAGATGTATTCCTTCACCTTGCGGTTGTTGCCGGTAAGCTTCTTGAGGCTCGGCACATAGTAAGGATTCGGCAGAAAGCGCACATCGAACATGACGTCCGCTTCGCTCGGTATGCCGTACTTGAAGCCGAACGAGCTTATGTTGACCGCGAAATTGGACGAGCCCCTGCCGCCGAATATCATGCGGTCGAGCTCGGAGTACATCTCGGAGACTTTGAGATTGGTCGTGTCGAGTATGAAGTCCGCCTTCTTTCGTATCGGTTTGAGCCGGAGTCCCTCGTTCTCTATGACGTCGAGGCTGGCCTCGCCTCCGGTCAGAGGGTGGCTCCTTCTGACCTCGTTGAATCTCCTGACTATCTCGGAAGGAGACGCCTCCATGAATATGACGGTGAGTTCGATGTCCTCCCTTTCCCTGAGGCTGTCTATGGTATGCGAGAGGTCGTCGAAGAAGCTCCCGCTCCTGAGGTCGGCCACGAAGGCGACCTTGTCCACGTGTCCGCCGTCGGCCGACGCCATCTCGAGAAAGCTGCCTATGAGGGCGGGCGGCATGTTGTCGACACAGTAATAGCCCTGGTCCTCGAACCAGTCCGCTGCTCTGCTTCTTCCTGCCCCTGACATACCCGTGATGATCACGACCTTCATTGCTTCTTCATTCCTCCTGCGGCTTCTGTATCTCCTCTATGTTCACTATCCTCGCCGGATCGATCCCCGCATCGAGAGCGAGCAGCATCGACTCGGCGTATCTGCCTACATGCTTAGGCCTGTGCGCGTCGCTGCTTATGGCGAACTTCACGTCGTACTGTTCATATATGCGCAGATCGTCCCTGTCCGGGTGACAGTGCCTCGCATTTATCTCTACCAGCGTCCCTGTCTCTTCGCAGGCCTTCGCGACGGCATGCTCGTCTATGTACGCCTTGTCGCCCGGGTGGGTCAGTATGTATATGTCGTTGCTCTTAAGGGCCCTTACTATGCGCTCCGTGTTCTGCTTTCTCAGCTTTTCGCAGATGAAGGCCGGGCACGGCATGCGGAACGAAAGCCAGTTGGCTATCATGTGACAGTTAGGCACGTAGTGGTAGCCCGCGTTGACGAAGTCGAACTTATTGAAGTCCCCGGGCGGGACATCCAGACCGTTCGGAGTATCCACTATGTCCGCCTCGACCCCGAGCTTTATCCTAAGCCCCGGAAGAGCCTTCAGCGCCTTCGCAATGTCCTCTCTCATCTTCGGGATGTTCTTCATGCTGAGCCCGTAGAAATCGGTCGGACCGTGATCTGTTATCGCGACCAGTTCGAGTCCTTTCCGGACCGCGGCCTTCGCGTTGTCGATGATCCTGCCCTTGCCGTGCAGATACGGCCCCACTCTCGAGTAGATCGTGTGAGTGTGCCAGTCGCTCTTCAGTCTGTATTTTTCTTTTATTTCTTCAAGTGTCATAAGCATCACAGGCTGCAGTTTATCAGCCTGACCTCCGGCTCGAGCATGATGCCCGAGTTCTCAAATACCTTTTCTCTGACGTGCCTCATGACGGCGAGCACATCTTCCGTTGTCGCGCCGCCCCTGTTTATAACAAAGCCGGAATGCTTTTCGGAGACCTCCGCGCCCCCGGCCCTGTATCCCTTGAGACCCGCCTCTTCGATCAGCGCAGCAGCGTAGCCGCCCGCAGGTCTTTTGAACGTGCTCCCGGCGCTCGGGAAGTTCACCGGCTGCTTTGCATTTCTCTTCGCCGAAAGCTCCGCGACCCTCGCGGCGATGGCTTCACGGTCATCGCTCCTGAGCCTCAGCGCGGCCGAAAGTATTATCATGCCGTTTTCTTCTGCGGCGCTGTGCCTGTACGAGAAATCCATCTCTTCGTTTCCGAGTTCGCGCAGCCCCGTGCCGTCCGCGTCCATCACCCTGACGCTTTCGACGACGTCCTTCATCTCGCCTCCGTAGGCGCCGGCGTTCATGAAGACCGCTCCTCCTATGCTGCCGGGGATGCCGCTCGCGAACTCAAAGCCCGCAAGGCCCCTGCCTGTCAGGAAGGCGCTCGTCGAGGACATGAGTTTCGCCGCCCCGACCCTAACCAGGCACGGATCCTCTTCATCCTGCTCTATGCTCTCAAAGTCTCCTCCGAGTTTGATGATCACGCCCGGATAGCCTTCGTCGGCCACCAGCAGGTTCGATCCGTTTCCCATCAGCAGGTGCTCCGCCCCGCTCCCTGCGAGCGCGGAAAGCGCGGCTGAAAGCTCATCTTCGTTTTCCGCCACGACAAACGCCGCCGCGGGTCCGCCTGTGCGAAACGATGTATGCGCATCCATGGGCTCATCCCTCCTGATCCTGCTTTCGGGGATGACGCCGCTTATTTCTTCAATGGCTCTTCTGACTTCTTCTGTCATCATTCTATGTTCTTTATGTTGTTCCTGTTCTGTTTTTCCTCTTTGGTTTCTTTTTTCTTCTTTGATCTTCTGAGCATGGAGCCCTTCTTTTCCCCGTCATCTCCGAAGTCGATCTCTTCTTCATCTATGCCGAACGGCTCGAGGCTGTAGTAGTCCGAAGTATTCGTTGCCTTTTCTTTCTGCCTGAGCTGCCGGATAGTGAGCTTGTCGATATATCTGTATATGACCGCGAACACCGGCACTCCGAGCAGCATGCCCGTGAATCCGAAAAGCCCTCCTCCGATGAGGACGGAGATGAGCACCCAGAAGCTGCTTATGCCTATCGCGTTGCCCATGACCTTAGGCCCGATCACGTTGCCGTCCAGCTGCTGGATGATGAGTATGATGATCACGAAGTACAGGGCCTTGACCGGATCCTCAGTCAGAAGAAGCACGACCGACGGCACGGCGCCTATGAACGGCCCGAAGAACGGTATGACGTTCGTGACGCCGACTATGACGCTGATCATCACGGCAAACGGTATGTCTGTTATCTTGAGGACTATGTAAGTCAGCACTCCTATGATGAATGAGTCGATGATCCTTCCGACGATGAATCCGATGAATGTCTCGTTGACTATGTCCACGAATTCATAGAGCCTGTCCTTTCTCTTGTTGCCGCATGTGGCCGCGACGATCTTGCGGCATATGGCGAAGAGCCTCTCCTTGTAATTGAGAAGGTATACCATGATCAGCAGTCCGATGAAGGCGTTCAGCACGTACTTCACCGCTATCGTGACTCCTGACGAGACCATGGTGGCTATGTTCATGGCTTCGCCGTCAAGTATGTGCTCGCGGACCCAGCTGATGATCTCCGTCGTCTTTGCGTTGGCCACATTATCGACCCACCTCGCGAGCGAAGGGATCCGCGATGCGTGCACCTCCAGCCAGTCGGACAGAGCGGCGAGCCTCTGAGGAAGTGTGTTCACCAGCTCGATGATCGTCTGGATGAGCTGAGGCACCACGAAGTAGACCAGCAGTCCGAAGAGCCCGACGACCAGCACTACGCATGCCAGGGTAGACATCGCCCTTGCCGCGGTCAGGAGCTTGTGCCTTTCCTTTCCGTCCACTTCGAGCGGATGCACATCGTCATGCACCAGAGTGGCTCCCACCGAGAAGCCCGGCGTCTGCGCGCTTTTGACCATCCTCGCGTACAGATACTTCACGCATTTGTTGTATACCGGGCAGAGTATGAACGCCAGTATGATCCCTATGTATACAGGCGCGAGAGTGCTGTTGATCTTGTCGAAGCCGACGGAGAACTGGTTCCTTCTTATCCAGTTGCTGAACACTATAAGGACCGCTCCGCATATGAGCATCACTATGCCCGCCTTTGTATATGGACTGTCCCTGAATTTTTTTAACATCGGTTTCCTCCGTTACTCTTCCTGTCCGCTGCTTTCTTCTGCGCCTTCCGCGCCTTCGCTGTCGCGGAACAGGGTCCCGGCAAGAGCGCTTTCGTCATCCTTCTCTCCGTTCCATACGGAGTCAAGCTCGTTATAGTGCGCGTACGTCGTCACTCCCACTGCGCTCACTCCTTCGTTTTTCCGGCCCCATCTCGAGGTAAGCGTCTCTATGTACAGCATGTACTTCGTATCGCCGGCCTGCACGACTATCCTCTCGGCAATGTCTGTCCTGCCGTTTTTGTCCGCGCCGGCGCTGAGGCTTCCGGCGCCGTAGTACAGCGCCTTATCGAAGTTCGCTTCTCTCCAGTCGGCAAAGCGCATCACCTCTTCGGCTCCCGCTTCATCTCCGACCAGCCTTGTCAGCTTAGTCATGTTGCCCGACTTCAGCGCCTTTATGACCTTTTTTGAATTCTTCGCCGAAAAGTCCGCCATGCTGTGAAAATCCACCTGATCGAAGGACTCGTTTGCGATGCGCGTATCGTATGTTTTTACTCCGGCGAAGCCGAAAGCGCACACAAAGAGCACTGCCAGAAACAGCAGGAATATCTTCACTCCGGTGTACTTTCCTTTTTTTCTTGCGCCCAAAGTTTTTTTGCTCCCGTTTTTCTACAAATTAATAATATAGCATTTGTCCTTGCTTGTCTAATGCTGTATAGTGTATGTGATGGAAAATTATGACACAAGATATGTACAGGATGATGAGATCCGGGCGCGTATACGCGAGCGCAAAAAACGCGCTGCTTTCAAGCGCCGCTGCATCTCGGCGGTGATAGCCGTACTGCTCGTGGCGGGCCTCGGAGCGGGGCTCGGTCATCTTGCGGGCAGGCTCGTCTATTCCGTCGTCACAAGGGAACCCGTCAGCACTGCCGACGTGAACGTCCCGCTGGTCGGGACAGCGGCGTCGCAGCTCGGAAACGAGGGCGGAGAGCCGTACTGCACATGGTACGGCTTCGACTACCGCGTAGAATGGTGCGCCTGCTTCATATCCTGGTGCGAAGACCGCTGCGGCCTTCTCGAAGCCGACAAGGCTCCTAAGTTTGCCATAGTCGGAGACGGAGCCGCCTGGTTCGAGAACCGGGACCAGTGGCTCAGGAGCAGCGACGCGCCGTCTGCCGGCGACCTCATCTTTTTCGACTGGGACAGGGACGGGGTCTACGATCACGTCGGCATAGTCAGCGCGGTCGAGGACGATACCGTCTTCACCATCGAAGGCAATTCCTCTGATCGCTGCCGTCAGAAGCGCTACACTCTTGACAGTCCCGTCATAGCCGGATACGGCCACATAGTCTCCTGAGGAGGCTTTCGCGCCGCTGCTGTGGCAAGTCCCCGGGATTTGCTGTAGAATGGGACTGTTCAATTCACATAGATCGGAGAACTGTTTTTATGGCAGGAGCAAAAATAAGAAGCGCGATCGCGCTTTGCAAGACAGCAAACAGGATAGGCTCCCTCGCAGGACGCGGCAGCAGCATGCCGGGAAGCCTGGCTCTTAAGCTGTGCCCGGACATCCTCTCGCACATCGAGCTGCCTGAGACGGTGATAGCCGTTACCGGATCGAACGGAAAGACCTCGACCGTCGAGATGATCGCTCACATCCTTACAGAGAACGGTCTTACCGTCGCATGGAACAAGGCCGGGTCCAATCAGACCGAGGGCGTTGCCACATGCCTTCTCTGCGACTGCACGGCGGACGGCAGGGTAAAAAGCGATGTGGTGCTGCTCGAGAGCGACGAGCGTTTCGCGCGCCACACTTTCAGGTACTTCCACCCGAAGTACTACGTGATCACCAATCTCTACCGCGACCAGATGACGAGAAACGGTCATCCGGAGTGGGCTCACAGGGTCATAAAGGAGAGCATATACGACGACATGCACCTCATCCTCAACGCGGACGACCCTCAGATCGCGGATTACGGCTTCGGCCGCAGCGAGGTGACATGGTTCGGCGCCGACCATCTCGAAGAAGATACGGAGACGAACACCACGCGCTACGACGACGGCGCCTTCTGCCCTGCCTGCGGCGGCAGGATGGTGTACGAATACTACCATTACAATCACGCGGGCAAGTATCGCTGCACGAAGTGCGGATTCCACCGTCCGGACACGGACGTCACGATCACGGACGCCGACTACGAAGCGCAGCAGATAACCATCAACGGAAAATACAAGGTGCACCTGCCTTTCAGCAACATCGCTTACTGCTACAACACTCTCGCGGCCTTTGCGGCGTGCATGAAGGCGGGCATCGAAGCTGAAAAGATAATCGAAGCCATGGAGGGCTTCATCTCGCACAGCAAGAGGGTCGAGAGCTTCCGCGTGAACGGAAAGCCGGGCTATCTGCTCGTTTCCAAGCACGAGAACTCCGTGGCTTATGACAGGGCGATCGAGACGGCGGCCAGAGACAGCCGGACGAGCTCCGTCATGGTCATAGTGGATGAGATCAGCCGCAAGTACTTCACGAGCGAGACCTCGTGGATCTGGGACATCGACTTCGAAAAGCTGAACGTCCCTCAGGTGAAGCAGATCATACTTGCCGGCCTGTACTGCTGGGACCTGGATACCAGATTCGAGGTGACGGGAATACCGAAGGAGCGCATCACGGTCTGCGAGGACCTCGGCGAAGCGGCTCGCATCATGGGGGAATCAGATACAGAGTGCTTCTATGTCATGACCTGCTTCGTCGACCAGATCAAGTTCAGGGCGCTGAAGGAAGTCGAAGAGACGGGAGAGTGATAAATTGAGCATAAAGATACTTCATTTGTTCCATGATCTGATGAACCTCTACGGCGACTACGGCAATGTGGTCATACTGAAAAAGAGGCTCGAAGAGCTCGGCATGGATGTCGAAGTCGACGAAAGGAGCGAATCCGACGTCCTCTTTGACGGCAGTTCGTACGACTTCATATACTGCGGCGCGGGCACCGAGAAAAAGCGCGACAAGGCGCTCGGTCTTCTCTCGGCCGAAAAGGATGCGCTGAAGGAAGCCATCGAGGCGGGGGTCCACGTGCTCTTTACCGGAAATTCCTGGGAGATGCTCGGAAAGAGCATACACACCGTGGACGGCGAGGACATTCCGGGGCTCGGCATATTCGATTACACCACGACCGAGGTCGATACGAGGATCACTCACGACATAGTCGCCGAGACCGGA
>CADBFL010000022.1 GCA_902793875.1 uncultured Eubacteriales bacterium
GACCTACACAGGCGAGCCGGTATGGGGCGGCTTCGATGACTGAATAATTAATACTTGACTTATAATGAACATATGCTAATATATTCATATGAATGTAACGGCATATGTTTTTTGCCGGGAAAGGACAGGGCATGGCGGAGAACGATTACATGATAAAGGATCTTGATGAAGAGGAACTCCTGGAGCTCGCCGAGCTCTTCAAGATGTTCGCGGATTCCACCCGCATCAAGATACTGTACGATCTCTTCGACGGTGAAAAGAACGTGACGGAGATCTGCGAGGACATCGCCATGAACCAGTCCGCAGTATCCCATCAGCTGAAGGCGCTCAAGTCCGGCAAGCTCGTAAGGAGCCGGCGCGAGGGCAAGGCGATATACTATTCGCTGGACGATGATCACGTAAAGACGATCATCGCGATGGGCAAGGAACATATCGAAGAGTAAGTCATAAAAGGAGAAACGAGATGAAAAAGAAATTCAGACTTGAGGATCTGGACTGCGCGAACTGCGCCGCAAAGATGGAGGACGCTATAAAGAAGATCGACGGAGTGACGGACGCGTCCGTGAGCTTCATGACACAGAAGATGATGATCGAGGCGGATGACGCGGTGTTCGATCAGGTAGTGGACGAAGCGGTAAAAGTCATCGCAAAGGTCGAACCTGACTGCAAGGTGGTTTTCTGAAAGAGGGGGTAAACAATGAGTCGGAAAGAACCGTCCCTTCTGACTCATTGAGCAGAAAAATGAGGGATCTATCGGATAAACAGAAAAAGGAATTGAAGAGGATCGTCGTTTCGGCGGTCATGTTCTTCGCGCTTCTGATCGCCGATCACGCCGGGGTTTTTCCCGAAAAGGGACCGGGACGTTACCTGCTGCTCGCGCTCTATCTCGTGCCTTACTTCCTGGTAGGGCATGACGTCATAAAAAAGTGCTTTGCGGGCATAAAGAACAGACAGCTCTTTGACGAGAGCTTCCTGATGACGCTCGCGACTGTGGGAGCCTTCGGCTGCGGCGAATTCGAAGAAGCGGTTGCGGTCATGCTTTTCTATCAGATCGGCGAGTTCTTCCAGGACTACGCGGTCGGAAAGTCGAGGGGAGCCATATCGGATCTCATGAGCATCGCGCCGGATTATGCGAACCGCGAGGCTGAAGACGGGACTGTAGAGGTGATCGATCCCGACGATATAAAGGTCGGCGACATACTCGTGATAAAGCCGGGCGAGAAGATACCGACCGACGGGACCGTCACGGAGGGCGAAGGCCTCATCAACACCTCGGCTCTCACGGGAGAATCGATGCCGAGATCCGTGCAGACCGGCGAGCAGGTGATCTCGGGATGCATCAACGGGGACACCCTGCTGAAGGTAAGGGCGGACAAGGTGTACGACGACTCCACGGCGGCGCAGATACTCGAGCTCGTCGAGGACGCTTCGACCAAAAAGTCCGTCACGGAGAACTTCATCACCAGATTCGCACGCTACTATACTCCGGCGGTCGTCATCGCGGCGCTTGTGCTCGCGTTCGTCCCGCCTCTCATAAGCGGCAATTTCGCAGCGGAGTTCGGCAAATGGGTGCTCAGGGCATGCACCTTCCTCGTCATATCCTGTCCGTGCGCTCTGGTCATATCCGTCCCGCTCGCATTCTTCGGAGGCATAGGAGCGGCGTCGTCGACGGGAGTGCTGGTCAAGGGCTCCAATTATCTTGAGCTCATGTCGAAGCTGCATACCATCGCGTCCGACAAGACCGGAACTCTGACAGAGGGAAGATTCAAGGTGTCCATGGTCATCGCTGCCGAAGGCTGCGAAGCATCCGACGTCGTCAGATACGCTGCCGCCGCAGAATCCGGATCGACGCATCCGATAGCGACGGCGATAATCGAGGCCTGCGAGGACCCTCTGCCGGAAAGCAAAATAAGCGACGTGCAGACCGTGGCCGGCAAGGGGATCACTGCAAAGGCCGGAAAGGACACGGTCGCCGTAGGCAATTTCAGCTTTCTTGAAGGCGAAGGCATCGAAGTGCCTGAGACCGGCGACGCCGTGCAGGGCACCAACTGCTATGTCGCAAAGAACGGCAGATACATCGGCCTCATAGTCGTGTCCGACACGCCTAAGGAAGGCGCTGCCGCTGCCATCGCGGACATGTACAAAGAGGGCGTCAGAAAGTTCGTCATGCTCACCGGAGATTCCGAAGCTGCAGCTGCTTCGGTCGCGAAAGACCTAGGCATCAGCGAGTACAGGGCGGGGCTCCTGCCTCAGGACAAGGTCGGCGTGGTAGAGGAGCTGCTCGGAGAGCTTGCCTCGGCCGGCAGCGAAAAGAAACGCGGCAGTCTCGCGTTCATCGGAGACGGCATCAACGATGCCCCGGTGCTCTCCAGGGCAGACGTCGGCATAGCCATGGGCTCGCTCGGATCCGACGCGGCGATAGAGGCGGCGGATGTCGTCATCATGGACGATGATCTTTCGCGCATACCTGCGGTCATGAGGATAGCCCGCAGGACAGTGAACATATCCAGGGCCAACATAGCGTTCGCTCTTCTGGTGAAGCTCGCCTGCCTCATCCTCGGAGCCCTCGGAATAGCCAGCATGTGGGTCGCGGTGTTCGCCGATGTGGGCGTGGCCGTCATATGCATACTCAATTCGATGAGGATGCTCGTCAAAAAGGAGAAGGGCATCCAACCTTAACAAATCTAAATCAAAATATAGTGGTATAAAGGGTATCAACGACAATACTTTGTGTTAGAATAGCTACGGTAGTAAACCGCAGCTATTTTTATGCGCAGAGGTGCAGGAGTGTCAGATAACGGCAATGACATTCATAAGGAAAACGGCGAACGCCGCGTAGTGAAAGACAGCGCCAATCAGACTGTCTACAGAGGAAGGTCCAGAGAACGCGCTTCTCTGTCCTTTTCGTATGACAAAAAACAGGACGCGCCTGCCGCAAAGAAAGCAGATACGTCCACCAGGATCTTTGACGACGGCATGGGAAAGGCCGAGACCAGAGTGATGGAACGCAGGGTCGTGGCAGACTCGGAGAACAAGGACATCGTCAGGGAGATGCGCGAGGCAGCAGCCCGCGAAGAAGCTGCAGCTGCCGCAAAACCTTCTGCCATAGACAGCGTCAAAAGCCTGTTCGCCGAAAAGAAAGAAGAGATAAAGAAGGCCAGGGCCGAAGCGGCGGTAAACAAGCTCAGGAGGGCAAGAGCCGAATCGGCCGCAAAAGCCGCAGAAGAAAAAGCCCTGAGAGAAAAGGCTGCAAAGGAAAAGGCGGCAGAAGAAAAAGCTCTGAAAGAAAAGGCAGCAAAGAAGCCTGCCGGCAAAAAAGTAAAGTATCCGGGCAAGCAGATAAAGAAGCAGGCTCCGGTGCAGAAAAAGAAGCCGGCCAGGATCGAAGCAGCTGCTCCGAAGAGCGCAAAGACGTCGGGCAAGACGTCCGCAAAGAAGCCGTCAAAGAAGATGACCGGCGGCAAGAGCGCTAACAAGACGAACAAGCCGAAGAAACCGTCCGGGCCAAAGACAAAAAAGCAGAAGGCTCTCGCATATTTTCTCGCAGCCGTCAAGGTGATGCTGGCGCTCTTCATAATCGGAGGCGTCGCCGGAGGAGCCTATGCCGCGTATACCATCGCGAACGCGCCTAAGATCCATCCTGAAAAGATATACGATACGCTCGAGGTCAGCACGCACATATACGATGACCAGGGCGAGCTCATAAGCGATCTTTACTACGACGAGAACCGTGAGATCGCAAAGTACGATCAGCTTCCGGACAATCTCAAGAACGCTTTCATCGCGGTCGAGGACAAGACCTTCTGGGAGCACAATGGCTTCAACTTCAGGCGCATCTTCGGAGCGATATGGAACTCTCTCACCGGCGGAGGCGAGATAAGCGGAACGAGCACCATCACGCAGCAGCTCGCCCGCAACGTGTTCCTGCCTGAAGAAAAGAGCATAAGATCGATCAAGCGCAAGATCATAGAGATGTACTATGCCCGCGAGATCGAAGAGGTGCTGTCAAAGGAGGAGATCCTGACGGCGTATCTCAATACCATATATCTCGGATACGGCTGCTACGGAGTGGATACCGCGGCAAAGAAGTACTTCTCGACGAATGTCGAGGACCTGACTCTCGAACAGTGCGCGGCTCTTGCTGCGCTGCCTCAGGCGCCGGGGGTATACGCTCTTCTGACGACAGAGGAGGGAGAGGCCACGACAGAGCTGTCCGACGGCCTGTACGCGAACGATATCTCGCAGAAAAGAAGATACATGACTCTCGACCTGATGGCCGAGCAGGGATATATATCAAAGAAAGAAGCCGAAGCTGCCAAGAAACCGATAACCGACTTTATCCAGCCGGGCAGGGAGTCGAAGGGCGTGAGCTCGGCGTTCAAGGATTACCTGATCGAGACCGTGATAAAGGATCTCATGACGCAGTATGAGCTGACAAAGGATCAGGCCTCGAAGCTCGTATATACAAAGGGCCTCCATATATACTCGACACTGAATACACAGGCCCAGGGAGTCATAGAGAAGGAATTCAGGGACGGCAGCAACTTCCCTGACGCCATCAGGGATGACACGAATGTCGAGGCTGCAATGGTCATGTGCGAGGTCGGCACCGGACAGATCAAGGCGATGGCCGGCACAAGATTCGCTGACGGAGACATGCTCTTCAACAGAGCGACGAGCCCGCGTCAGCCGGGATCGTCGATAAAGCCTCTTGCCGTCTACGGTTCGGCCCTGCAGAGGAGCTTCGATTACGAGAAGAACGGCCAGAAGTTCCAGTACGTAAAGACCGGGTATGACCGCCAGCAGGATTCGGGCTGGGGAGACTACATAACAGTCGCTTCATATGTCAATGATGAAAGGATGCATGTCAACGGCATCGACTGGCCTCAGAACTTCAGCAAGACATATACCGGCTACAACAACTTCAGAACGGCCATACAGCAGTCGATCAACACCTGCGCCGTCAAGATCCTGGCTCAGGTGGGCCTTGAATATTCGATGGAGAAGGTCAAGGAATTCGGCGTATCGACAGTCGTGGACGACACATCGCAGCCTTCAAACGACCTCAATCTGGCCGCGCTGGGACTCGGAGCCATGACATACGGAGCCACTCCGCTCGACATGTCTCTTGCGTATGCCACTTTCCCTAACGGAGGAGTGCGAAACAGCGGCATATGCTACACAAAGGTGACCGACAGCGAAGGCAAGGTGCTGCTCGAAGGAAAGTCCGAAGAGACCAGGGTGCTCGACGAGGGCGTCGCGTTCATAATGACGGATGTGCTCAAGGACGTAGTATCCTACGGTATCGCGCGCGATGCCGCGATAAGCGGCGTGGATGTGGGAGGCAAGACCGGTACGACGGATGACACATGGGACATCTGGTTCGACGGATTCACTCCGAGCTATTCGGCGGCTCTTTGGATAGGCACCGACGACAATACGCCGCTCAACGCGACTTCGTCTGTTGCCGCCGCGCTCTGGGGAAACATAATGGGCCAGGTAGACGAGGCCGTGCAGGGCGAGTACCGCGAGATGCCTGACGACATCATCATCAGGAACGGCGATTACTTCACGGAAGGTACAGAGCCACCTGTCATAGTGATCAAGAAAAAAGAAGAAAAGAAAGAAGACACGAAAGAGGACAAGAAGACAGAGAAGACGGAAAAGAAGACGGAAAAGACACAGCAGACACAGAAGACAGAAGAAAAGCCTGCGGCCTAGAGAGCTTCTGCCCGTCAGGATCACAGAAAACACTTGCAATAACTGCGGTTTAGTGGTATAAGTGCAGAGTAAGTTAAAGTTTTTCCCGAAAGAGTGGGTGTTCCCACTCTTTCGCTTATGTAGGACCAAAAATCGGAGGCGCCATGGCAAAGAACGATATAAGCGCTAAAGTGAACGGCCTGCTGCAGCCATACCTTGCTGAGCGCGGACTGGATATCTACAGGACCGAATTCAAAAAGGAAGGGCCGGGCCGCGTGCTGAGAGTATATCTCGACAAGCCGGCGGGCTCTGAAAGCGAGTACGTCAGCATCGAGGAGTGCGAGGAGGCAAACAGGTTCCTGAGCGATGCCCTCGACCGCGAGGATTTCATCGACGGCAGCTACAGCCTCGAGGTCTGTTCTCCGGGGCTTGACAGGGAGCTCATAAAGGATGAGGACTATGCGCGCTTTGCCGGACGGCAGGTAGAGGTCAGGACATATGAGAAGATATGCGGCAGCAGGGAGCATGCCGGCGAGCTCAAAGGCAAAAAAGACGGCATCGTGACCGTCGTGACCGAAGACGGCGAGCTGGAGATCCCGGCCGATAAGATATCAAAGATAAATCTGGCAGTAGTATTTTAAAGAGATTCTCTATCGAGAAGGAGGAGACAATGAGCAAGGAATTTCTAGATGCATTTGCAGATCTCAAAAAGGAGAAGAACCTTTCCCAGGAGGAGATCATAGGAGCGATCAAGGATTCTATCGAGAATGCATACAGGAAGAATTACGGAGCATCGAACGTCAGAGTCGAAGTGGACATGGAGGAAGGCAATGTCACCGTGTTCATGGGACTGGAAGTCGTCGAAGAAGTAGAAGACGATCTGACTCAGATCTCGCTTGAGGAAGCAAAAGAGATATACGACGGTTACGAACTCGGCGATGTCGTCGAGTACGAGATCGACCCTAAGGACTTCAACAGGATCGCGGCTCAGGGAGCCAAGCAGGTCTTCGTGCAGAAGAACAGAGAGGCCGAGAGGACCAATTCATATAACGAATTCATAGAAAAGAAAGGCCAGATCGTTACGGGCAAGGTCGAGAGGATCAACAACGGGACCATGCTCATCTCGCTCGGAAGGACTGAAGGAAGGGTCCCTGCCTCTGAGCAGGTCAGGACGGAGACCTTCAAACCGGGAGACAGGATCAAGGTCTACGTAATGGATGTAAAGAAAGAGAACAAGGGACCGCAGGTCCTGCTCTCAAGATCCCATCCGGGACTCGTCAGAGGGCTGTTCGAACTCGAGATCCCCGAGATCGCCGACGGCACCGTAGAGATAAGAGGAACGGCCCGCGAAGCCGGTTCCCGCACAAAGATCGCCGTTTATTCGAACGATCCTAACGTCGATCCGGTCGGAGCCTGCGTCGGAAACCGCGGCGCGAGAGTCCAGAACATCGCAGACGAGCTCTTCGGAGAGAAGATCGACATCATCGTATGGGATGATGACCCGGCCGTCCTCATCAGCAACGTCTTAAGACCTGCGATCGTTGAGGGCGTGTACATCAACGAGGACGAGAAGGCCGCCACGGCTGTCGTGCCTGAGCAGCAGCTCTCGCTCGCCATCGGCAGAGAGGGCCAGAACGTAAGGCTTGCGGCCAGGGTCAGCGGCTGGAAGATCGACATCAAGAGCCACGAACAGCTCGAAGAGATGGGATTCGCCTTCGATGAATACGAGGATTCGGAGGAGATCGAGGACGGCGCTGCATATGCCGCTGATGAGGCCATCGAAGAGATCGAAGAGGATGTGATCGCAGAAGAGGCCGCAGATGCCGCAGAGGAAGCTGCCGGAGAAGAGATCGTCGAAGCAGCTGAGACAGCCTCGGCAGAAGAAACGGCTGAGACGGAAGAGGTAGGCGCAGTTGAGGAGACATCAGACAGCGAAACCGATGCGTAGATGCATCGCATGCAGGGAGTCAAAGCCTCAGGACGAGCTCATGAGATTCACATGGGACGGCGGGCTCAGAGCGGACAGCGGCAGACCCGCGGACGGCAGAGGCATCTACCTTTGCAGGGACAGAGACTGCATCGACGCCGCAGTAAAGCGAAAGGCTTTCAACAGGGCGCTGAGACGGAACGTCGATGCTGAAGAAGTATCAAAAGTTATTGAAGAAGCACTCAATAACGACTAAGGAGGAATGAATGTCAAAAAAAGTTAGCGAACTGACCAAAGAACTTGACATAAGCTTACAGGAACTCAAAGGATATGCCGAAAAGCTCGGCATAGAAGTCGGCACTGCAAGGTCAAGCCTCGATGACGCCGACGCCGAAAGGCTTGCAAGATCCATCAACATGATGAAGGGCGTTTCATCTGATGACGGCAAAGGCGGAGGCAAGCCGAAGATCAGGGCCGTGCCCGTGGTAAAAAGGGACGGGCCTAAGTCGAAGCCGCCTGCAGGCAAGCCGGTCATTCCGAAAAAGCCGGCGCCGCCGGAGGCAGAAGAGCCTGAGGCGGATAAGCCTGAAGATAAGGCGAAGGAAGAACCTGCAGCAGAAGCGCCTGAGAAGCCTGAGACACCGGAGCCTGCCGAAGAGGCAAAGGCTGAGCTTGCTGCGGCCGAAAAGCCTGAGGCGCCTGAGAAGGCGGAGCCTGAGGCTGAAAAGGCCGAAAAGAAAGAGGAACCTGAGGCAAAGAAGCCTGAAGAAGAATATGTCAATGCTCCGGGAAAGCCGATGAGGTTCAAGAAGATCTCCGATGCCGCGACTGAAAAGAAGAAGGCCGAAGAAGCCAGGAAGCAGCAGAGAGAAAGAAGAGCCGCAGCCGCAAAGGACGGAGAAGGCAGCCGCAGACAGGGCAGAGGATCCGGCGCGGGGCGCAAGGGTCAGACCTCCGGCGACGACAGGCCTCAGAGGAGAGGACAGGGCGGAGCAGCGCCTGCATCAGCTCCTTCGGGCAGTCCGAAAGGCAAGGGCAAGAGCAAGAAGTTCTTCGACAACCGCGACAGAGAACGCCAGTCGAGGTTCGACAGACGCGAGGACGGCCCGGGCGGACGCAGAAATAACTTCTACGACGAGACTGCTCTTGAGAAGCAGGAGCGTCATAAGAAAAAATACAAGACGAAGACGGTCGAAGAGCCGACGGTCGAGGAACTCCTGCCTGAGGGCACCATCGCAGTAACGGTGCCTATCACGGTAGCGGGTCTTTCCGAGCAGGCCGAGATCAGCGTGAGCAAGATCATCATGGCGATGATGCAGATGGGCGTCATGGCCACGATCAACCAGACCCTCGACAAGGATGCAGTCGAGATGCTCGCAGAGGATCTGGGGCTTCAGATCGCCGTCACCGAAGAGATAGCCGAGATCGAAGAGCCGGGCATCGACATGCACGAGGACTCCGAGAACGACCTCAGGCCGAGACCGCCGATCATCACGGTCATGGGCCACGTCGACCACGGAAAGACTTCGCTTCTCGACGCGATCAGAAATACCAATGTAACTGCCGGAGAGTCCGGCGGTATCACGCAGCATATCGGAGCATCGGAGGTAGAGATCAACGGCAAGAGGATCGTATTCCTCGATACGCCGGGACACGAAGCCTTCACGACCATGCGCGCGAGAGGAGCTCAGGTCACGGACATAGCGGTGCTCGTAGTTGCCGCCGATGACGGAGTCATGCCTCAGACCATAGAATCGATCAGCCACGCAAAGGCTGCCGGCGTGCCTATCATCGTTGCGATCAACAAGATGGACAAGCCGGGCGCGAACCCTGACAGGGTCAAGCAGGAACTCATGGAGCACGGAGTGCTCGTAGAGGACTGGGGCGGAGAGGTCATCTCGGTGCCTGTATCGGCCAAGAAGGGCGAGGGCATCACGGACCTCCTCGAAATGATACTGCTTCAGGCGGACGTCCTTGAGCTTCGCGCCAATCCGGACAGACTGGCCTTCGGCACCGTCATCGAGGCGAGGCTCGACAAGGCCAAGGGCCCGGTCGCTACGCTGCTCGTATCGAACGGAACTCTCAAGACAGGTCAGAGCGTCGTTGCCGGCACGACATCCGGCAAGATCAGGGTGATGACGGACGACAAGGGCAAGACCATCAGAAAGGCCGGCCCTGCGACAGCCGTAGAGATACTCGGTCTCAACGACGTGCCTGCTGCGGGCGATGTGTTCAACGCCGTAAGAGACGATAAGACCGCAAGAGAGATCGCCCAGAACAGAAAAGACAAGATGAGAGAAGAGGTGCTGGCAAAGAACGCCAGCATGACGCTCGACAAGCTCTTCAGCCAGATACAGGAGGGAGAAGCCAAAGAGCTCAACCTCATCGTCAAGGCCGACGTGCAGGGTTCTGTCGGAGCCATCATCACATCGCTCGAGAAGCTCGAGACGCCTGAGGTCAGGATCAACGTCATCCACAGCGGCGTGGGAACGATCAACGAGTCCGACGTAATGCTTGCCGAGACATCGAACGCGATCATCATAGGCTTCAACGTAAGACCTACGACGGCCGTGACGAATCAGGCCCAGGCCGCGGACGTCGAGATCAGGCTCTACAGAGTCATCTACGATATAATCGACGAGATCCAGGATGCCATGAAGGGCATGCTCGATCCTGAATACAAAGAAGAAGTGCTCGGAAAAGCCGAGGTCAGAGACACCTTCAAGGTGCCGAATCTCGGCATCGTCGCGGGCTGCTACGTCACTGAGGGCGAAGTCCGAAGGAACGCTCAGATCAGGCTCGTCAGGGACGGCATCGTCATCCACGAGGGAGTCATATCCTCGCTCAAGAGGTTCAAGGACGACGCGAAGGAAGTCGCAGCGGGCTACGAGTGCGGACTCGGCATCGAGAAATACAACGACATCAAGCCGGGCGACATCATCGAGTGCTTCGAGATGGTAGAGGTGAAACGTGGCTAAGTACAGACAGGGAAGGCTGAGCGAAGAGATCAAAAAGAGCGTGAGCGGTTTTCTGATCAACGGAGCCAAGGATCCCGCGCTGACATCGAGGATAATAAGCATCACGGGAGCCGAAGTGACGCGCGACGGCAGCTACGCCACCGTCTATGTTTCGCCTGTATGCCTTGCAGACGAGGACAAAGAGCAGGTGTACGCCGAGGTCCTGGCGGGCTTTGAGAGGGCTAAGGGCGCCATCCGCGGACAGCTCTCGAGGGATATCATGATGAGGCACACGCCCGAGCTGATATTCAGACTCGACTCGTCGCAGGACTACGGACGCCGCATAGACTCGATACTTGACACTCTCACATACAGCAGCGAGGACTGATTTGAACGACACGATCAAAAGCATAGCGACAATAATAAAGGACCTTGACGGCATCCTGATATTCCCGCACATAAACATGGACGGCGACGCTCTGGGATCCGCCACGGCTCTTTGCCTTGCCCTGAGGGAACTCGGCAAGAAGGCCTATGTCATGATCAACGAGCCGGTCCCGAAGAACCTCGACTTTCTGGAATGCGGCTGCACCACCGACGACGACGGCGTGCTCGACGACGTGCAGCTTTCCATAATGGTCGACTGCAACGGCATGAACCGCATACCCGGACGCGAAGACGCCTGGGAGAGGGGTCGCCTCAAGGGCTGCATAGACCACCACCAGACCAAGGCCAAGGACATACGCTATGACTTTTCTAGGATAGAGCCGAAGTCGGCCGCGACGGGAGAGATCATATACAACATCGTGAAGGCCATGGGCGTCGGGGTATCGCTGGATATCGCGAACGCCATCTTCACGGCGATAACGACGGATACCGGCAATTTCCAGCACAGCAACACGACCAGCCGCTCGCACGAGATAGCCGGACATCTGTATAAGATCGAGGGGTTCAACTCAAAGGTCATCTCGGCGCTTATCTACGACCGCAGATCGAAGAACGCGATCAGGATGGAGGGCAGGGTCATAGATGATCTTAGATTCTACGCCGACGGAAAACTCGTCGTCGGAAAGGTGACGCTCGCTCTTCTGGATGAGTGCGGCTGCACCATGGACGAGGCGGACGGCATCATACAGAAGATGATGAGTATCGACGGAGTAGAGGCAGCGTGCCTTTTCAAGGAATCCGAAAGTAACGTAAGGGCAAGCCTCAGGGGCAGATCGTATGCCAATGTGGCAAAGGCCGCTTCCGTATTCGGCGGCGGCGGGCACACGCTTGCAGCCGGATGCACGTTCCACTGCACGATCCCCGAAGCGGAGGAGCAGCTCATACCCGTGCTGATCGATACCGTGAACGCAAGAGACGGCCAGACGCGCGAAAAGAGATGAAGATCGACGGAGTCATCAACATAAACAAGCCTGAAGGCTGGACGTCACAGGACGTGTGCGCAAAGCTCAGAAACAGGCTGCGCATAAAGAAGATCGGACACACCGGAACGCTCGACCCTATGGCTGCGGGCGTTCTGCCTGTATGTGCGGGCAAAGCGACCAGGATAATAGAGTATTACGGCCGTGACCGCAAGTCGTATCACGCTTCGATGAAGCTCGGCCTTGTGACCGATACTCTCGATATAACGGGCGAAGTCCTCGAAACGTCCGCTTATGCGGATGTCAGCGAAAAAGCCGTGAGAGAGGCGTTTAAGGCCTGTACCGGACGCGTTTCGCAGATACCTCCGAAGTATTCGGCGCTGAAAGTGGACGGAAAGCGCGCGTACGAGCTCGCAAGAGAGGGAAAGGACTTCGAGCTGAAGGCCAGGGAGATAGAGATCTTCAGCAATGAGATCGCGAGGCTCGACCTGGAAGCCGGCGAGATAGAGTTCGATGTCACATGCTCGAAGGGCACGTACATCAGGACCATATGCGACGACATAGGGAGGGCTCTCGGCTGCGGAGCGGTCATGACAGGACTTGTGCGCACTGCATCGGGCTTTTTTACCATCGAAGACTCGGCCGGCATGGACGAGCTTCTCGGCATCATCGGAGCCGCAGACGGCGATGAGCTGCGGGAAAGCCTCTCGGAGTTCATCATCCCGATGGATGAGACACTGATAAATCTCGGAAAGATAGCACTTAACGATAACAGAGTTATCGCCTTTACTAACGGCAACTCGACGCGTAAGGGCGGTTACGCCGTGACGGAGCCATCAGGATACGATGAGCTGTACCGCGTATACGGAAAATATCCGGAAGGCGGCGAAGGCCCGGCGTTCCTCGGAGTCGCAGCGATCGAAAACGGAGAACTCATCCCTCAGAAGGTCCTGATCTGACCGTTGCGTTGACGCAAAAGCCGCGGAAACCGGCAAATTTGCGTCAACAAATGAAGAAGAAACAGTATGCAGCTGATAAACAGTCTCGATGAATTACATATAAAGGATCGTACCGCTGTAGCCCTCGGAAATTTCGACGGGGTCCACATCGGTCATCGGAAAATAATGGAGAACGCGCTCGGATCCGCGAAGGATAAGGATCTTAAGGCGCTCTGCTTCACATTCTCGAACCATCCGTTCAATTTCATACTCGGAAGGGACGAAGACGATCCGGCGGCGATAAAGCTGATATGCTCCGAAGAGGATAAGATATCCCTTATAGAGAGCATGGGCTTCGACATGCTCGTGAACGTTCCGTTCGACGAACGCGTCATGAAGATGAG
>CADBFL010000023.1 GCA_902793875.1 uncultured Eubacteriales bacterium
GACGACCAGACCGTCGTCTTCGGGGACGGTGAACGCCGGCGGCGCGCGCACGGTCTCGCCGGGCACCCAGACAGGAGGCGTCTCGACCTATACGCAGCGCAAGATCCGCAAGAAACTCGACAAGATGAGGCTCGGCAAGTCCGGATGGACTGTCGTGGCTCTGGTGTTCGGGCTTTTGTTCCTTCTTGCTGCAATGGGCGCTGCCGAAACCTCCATGGCGATAACATACGGAGTGATCGGCATCATCGGCCTCGGAGTCGCTGCTGTCACAAAGATCAGGAATATGAACAGGGCCAAAAGGATCCGCACATACGAGAGCAAGGTGAACTACAAGGGCAATACGTATATCGACGACCTTGCAGCGGCGGTAGGAAAGTCTTACGAAAAGACGGCCGACGAGCTGCAGCAGATGATAGCGGACGGATTCTTCCCGGGAGCCTACGTGGACTTCAAAAACAGGCTCCTCGTCATGACAAAGGACGGCCAGCCGATGGAATCGATCGAAAAATCCGTCGCTCTCGGAAACAGAGCAAGACGCAAAGCCGGCGAGGACACGACGCCTCAGTCGCTCGACGATCTGATCACCATGACGGAAGACGCCGAGATCAAGAGCAAGCTCAAAAGGCTCAGGACCATCACCAAGAAGATCGACGCCAGAGTCGAAGAAGTGCCTGAGCTCGGTAAGCAGGTCAAAGAGTTCAGGGAGAAGTACTATCCTGAAGTCGTGCGCCTGACAGATGCATACAACGACAAGATCGCGGATCTCGCAAAGGGCAGCGACAAGCCGAAGGAAGCAGTCACCACTTCATCCGACGGGGCGCCTGTGATAAACTCGAATCCGAACTACCTCGAAGAACAGGCAGCCGAGATCAAGAAGCAGCTGATCTCGCTGATAGACTCCGTTACAGAGGCCTCGGACAACCTGCTCGAGAGACTGTACGAAGACGATCTCATGGACATCACTACAGATATCCAGAGCCTGCAGACGACTCTCTCAAGCAAGGGCCTGCTCGATTCGGACTTCGATATCCAGTAGATAATTATCATTAAATATAAGGAGGACAACCATGGCAGAATTAGAACTTACACCTGAAGCAGTCGAAGCAGTCAATGATGCAGCTGAAGCTACAGCAACTTCGCTGACCGAAGATGTACATGAAGTCGCGTCCCAGGCGGCCTCGCTCGACACTATGGCTGCGCCTGTTCTCGAGTTCGGAGCAGAAGCAGAAGACGTTATGAAGGAAGAGGAGCCTCTCGCGCAGTTCACTGCCGACGAGCAGAGACAGATCAGGACCGTTGCCGAAAAGATCGACATCACCGACAGCAACGCGGTCCTCGGCTACGGCGCAAGCGCGCAGCGCAAGGTCTCGGATTTTGCGGACGGAGCTCTCCAGAGTGTAAGAGCGAAAGACATGGGCGAGACAGGACAGGTCCTCTCGAATCTGCTTGTCGAGCTCAAGACGAGCGGCGAAGAGAAGAAAAGCCTCCTCGGCAAGCTGTTCGGAAACGCAGAGAAGAGTTTCGAAAAGCTCAAAGCGCAGTACAGCACGGCTGAAGGCAACATCGACAGGCTCGTCAAGCTTCTCGAGGATCACGAGCAGCAGCTGAGAAAGGATATCATACAGCTCGACAAGCTCTATGATAAGAACAAACTCTACTTCAAGGAGATCTCGATGTATATCGAGGCCGGCAAGCTGGCCATCGAGAAGGCGAGAAACGAGACTCTCCCTCAGCTTGAAGCCAAGGCAAAAGAGACAAATGCCGCAGAGGACATCCAGGCGGCCCAGGATTTCGCGGACATGATCACGAGATTCGAGAAGAAGATATACGATCTCGAGCTTTCGAGGACCGTATGCCTCCAGTCCGCGCCTGAGATCAGAATGGTGCAGAACTCAGACACCATCATGGCAGAGAAGATCCGCAGCACGATCCTGAACGTCATTCCTATGTGGAAGACGCAGATGGTGCTCGCGCTCAACAACTACCATACGCAGAAAGCCATCGAGGCTCAGCAGGCAGTCACGGATGCGACAAACGAGATGCTCACAAAGAACGCCGAAGCGCTTCACCAGAGCACGGTCGAGACCGCAAAGGCGAGCGAGAGAGGCATCGTGGACATCGAGACGCTGCAGCACACGAACGAGCAGCTGATCAGCGCGCTCAACGAGATCCAGCAGATCCAGGAGGACGGCAAGGTCGCAAGAGCGGCGGCGGAGCAGGAACTCGCGAAGATCGAGCAGGAACTCAAGGACAAGATGCTCGGCATCGCCGCAACAGCGGGCAGGAGCGCCGAGGATATCGCCGCAGCGCGCAGCAACGGACAGTAGCGCCTGGGATATCGCCGCAGCGGTCAGCAGCGCCGAAGAGGCCGCAGGCAGTATCCGGCAAGCGCCGTCAGATCTCAGAACATACGTCACGGCGTCGCGGAGGGTGTAATTTTTCATGGAAATGATCGATCCTTACACCATTTTGCGGGGCTGAAGCAATAAACTGGTGACCGGCATCCCTGAAATGAAAGAGGGTGTAATTCATCAAGAAACATGAGAGGCTTTACACCCGGTTGGTCGTATGAGTAAAAAGGGCAGTAACAGAAGGAATAACAGAAACAATAACAGAAGAAATAACAGCAGCTATGGAAGCGGCGGCAGTGACGGCGGCAAACCGGGGAGCGGCCGGAAAAAGGCGTTCGCCGTTTGTGCGCTGATCATTGTCTGCTGCCTGTGTTTTGCCGCGATAAAATACTGCGCTGACAGAAACAGAGACTCCGGCGGCGCGGAACGGCAGCAGAGCACGACTGCCGGCGCCGGACCCGAGACTTCGGGCGGAGAGAACGGCAATATCCCGGCTGTCGACGCGGAGGACCTGCCTGGATACGACGGGAAGCACTATGTGACAGTGAACGGCAACACCCCGGAGTTCCCTGATGAAGTCACGGCGAAGGCTTACGACGCGTCGGGCAGGCTGACTCCTTACGAGTTCTACGGCAGCCTCGATGATCTGGGGAGATGCACGATCGCGTACGGATGCCTGGGAGAAGAGACCATGCCTGAGAAGGGACAGGAAAGGGGCGATATCTCGCCGGTACATCCGTCGGGATGGGCAAAGGCCCAGAACTGGGAGCGCTGCCACCTCATAGCCTGGGCGCTGTCTGCCGAAGATGACAACCCGGGCAATCTCATTACGGGAACACACTATCTGAACTACGACGGAATGAGACCTCTCGAGGAAGAGACCGAGCGCTATATCTGGAACACGGGCAACCACGTGATATACATGGTAAAGCCGTGGTTCAGCGGGGACGAGCTTGTCGCGCGCGGGGTGCAGATGACGGCAAGATCAGTGGAGGACAAGGGCAAAGGGATATCCTTCAACGTATACTGCTTCAATGTGACCCCGAACGCCTCGATAGACTATGCGACAGGCATCGTCACGACGAAGGAGCAGGCTGAGCAGGAGCCGAGGCTTTATGTGATCAATAAACGCTCGGGAGTTTTCCACTATCCGAGCTGCGAGGGAGCTCAGACCATGTCGCCTCACAACAGGGAGGAGGTCACGGCCACGAGAGTCGAACTGACGTCGCAGGGCTACGTGCCGTGCGGCTACTGCGAACCGTAAAAGGGATAAGACGGACCTGTATGCAGACCGATATGCGGACATGTCCGGGTGTCATGCCCGGGCTGTCTCCGTTTTGCGGTTTTTTTGTATATTCTTTGCTTCCGGAAACCGCATGTCATTGTCTCCGGAAACCGCATGCCGTACAGTTTCGAAATGAGTGATAAAAGTGTATAATAACTATGTATGTGCTTAGTTTACTGCCGGAATCCGGCGAAAGGGTAACTGGACATGAAAGAAATGCAGCGCTACATAGTTGATAACTTTGACAGGGCACTGAGCGGGGGATGGCTCCGGGTATGGTACCAGCCTGTCATAAGAGGCTCTAACGGAAAAGTCTGCAGCGAGGAAGCTCTTTCGAGATGGATCGAGCCTGACGGGGCGGTCATCTATCCGGACGTATTCGTGCCGGCTCTCGAAGAGGCGGGACTCATACATCGGCTGGATCTGCATGTGGTCGACTGCATAGCCGAAGACCTGAAGCGGCGAAGGGATGCGGGACTGTTCACCGTGCCGGTATCGTTCAATGTTTCGCGGGCGGACCTCGACCTCTGTGACATGGTAGAGGAGGTCAGACGGCGCATCGACGACGCCGGCGTCGACAGGAAGCTCATATCCGTTGAGATAACGGAGAGCCTCCTCGGGACAGATATCGAACAGATAAGGCAGCAGATAGGACGCTTCCGGGAACTGGGCTTCAAGGTGTGCATGGATGACTTCGGCAGCGGCTACTCCACCCTCGGATTCCTCCAGAAGACGGACGTGGACGCGCTGAAGCTCGATCTGAACTTCATGAGGGAGTTTGACAGCAACAGCAAGACGAGGCTCATCGTCACGCAGCTTGTGAGGCTCATATCCGCTCTCGGAATGGACACCATAGCCGAGGGCGTCGAGACCGAAGAACAGTTCGAGTTCCTGAAGGAGATCGGCTGCACCAAGATGCAGGGATTCTACTTCTGCGATGCGATCCCCGTCGAAGAGATAATCGCGAGATACGAGGAGGGCCGTCAGATAGGGTTTGAAAATCCCGACGAAACGGAGTACTATGAAACTCTTGGCAGGATCAGCCTCTTCGACCTCGACGATATCACCTCCGAAGAGAAAGACCCGGACGGCACGAAGAACCTTCAGAAATACTTTGCATCGCTGCCGGTAGCCATACTCGAATACAACGGAGAAAACATCCGCGTCGTGCGATGCAACAGGAGCTACAAGGAATTCCTTCGCGAGACGGTCCGCCTTGATGATGCGAAGAGCAGTGAAAACCATCTTCCGGGACTCGGCGACAGGGGCTCCGAGATAACAGAGCTCATGGAGCGGGCCAGAGGCCAGGAGCGCAGGATACTCTTTGACGAGAAAATAAGCGAAAAGTCGAGCGTCAACGGCTTCATCAGACATTCGGCGGACAACCCTGTCACGGGATACTCCGCGTTCACGATAGCGATACTGAGCAACAAGGACTTCGATGACAGCACGGGAGTGACATTTGCCCGCGCTGCGAGGGCGCTGTCGGTAGACTACATCAATCTGTACTATGTGAATTATCTGACCGGAGATTTTACGGAGTACTACCCGGACGCCGAACACGGCAATCTGTCGGTCGAAAGGTACGGCAGGGATTTCTTCGGAAGCGCCCGCAAAGATGCGGAGAGAGCTGTTTATCCGCAGGATCTGAGCCGCTTCCTCGCAGAGTTCACCGAAGAGAACGTGCTCGACGTGCTCGACCGGCAGGGAACATTCACTCTGTCGTACCGCCTGATGAAGGACGGCGAGCCGGTGTACGTGAACATGAAGGCCGTTAAGGTGGATGATGAGGGGCACCTGGTCATCGGCATCAACGACGTGGATGCCTACATGCGCCATCAGGAAGCGCTCGAAAGAGCTCAGGCGGAGAGCACCACATACGCAAGGATCACGGCGCTGTCCGGCAACTACATAGCGATCTTCACGGTCGATCCTGTCACCGATGATTACGTCCGCTACAGTTCGACGGGAGCCTTCGACAGCTACGGCATCGACAGCGAAGGCACGGATTTCTTCAATGAGACTCTGCGTCTTGCCATGGATACCGTATATGCTGAAGACCTCGAAGGATTCAGGCTCGTGTTCAGCAAGGAGAACATACTACGCGACATCGGGCAGACGGGGCTCTTCGAGTTCAACTACCGCCTTGTGTCGGAGGGGCAGCCGATCCATGTATCGCTGAGGGCAGCTATTGTCGAAGAAAAGGACGGACCGCGCATGATCGTCGGTCTCAGCAATATAGAAGACAGGATACAGCGCAGCCAGGAGTACGAGAATTCGCTCAGGGAAGCCCGCGCCATGATAACCACGGACGGTCTGACGGGAGTTAAGAACAAGGCTGCTTATCTGAACGCCGAAGCAGAGCTGAACGATGAGATAAAACTGGGAGGCCAGCCGGAATTCGCCGTCGTCGTGGCCGACCTGAACGGCCTGAAGGAGATAAACGACCAGCACGGCCACCAGACGGGCGACAACTTCCTCAAGGCAGGCTGCCGCGCCATATGCGACATCTTCGATCACAGCCCGGTGTTCCGCGTCGGAGGCGATGAATTCGCAGTGATAGTGCGCGGCCGGGATTACGAGGCTCTCGACGGGCTCATGGAAAAGATGGCCGCTCACAACGAGCGCTGCATACAGGCGAGGAAGGCGTCGCGCGACGGATTATCGGCGGAAAAGCAGATGACGGTGACCGCCGGCAGTTTCGACCGTGACAGCAAAGTGGAACGCGATTATTCCGGTGCGAGCGCCGGGCAGATATACAGTTTTGAACCCGAAGACGTCGTCATCGCATGCGGCATGTCGCGCTTTGAGGACGATCCGGATGTGGCGTCGGTATTCGACCGCGCCGATCTGGCGATGTTTGAAAACAAAAAGGAACTTAAAAGCAGAAAATGAAAAAAGAAGAAAATAAAGTGAGTCCGGAGAATTATGTAAGCGTCTTTGACAGGATGCTCGACATGGAAAAAAGAGAAGCCTTTATCGGGAGAAAAAGGACTTCGTACAACGTATCGGAAGATGAGGCCGCTCAGCTCGAAGCGTACATAATGTCCGACAGCTGCACAGAAGATATACAGAGACTCAGGGACGGAGACTTCTTCTTCAGACCTCCTGAGCTTACGATGCTCCGCAAGAAGAACACGACCAGAAAGCGCAGGATATACAGATTCCGCGACAACGAGAGCATGCTGATGAAGCTCATGGCTTTTGTGATGCACGACTTCGACTATCTGTTCTCGGATTCGCTGTATTCCTTCCGCCTCGGCAAGCATATATCCGGCATATTCGATACCGTGAACAGGGAGGGCTACAACAGAAACTGCTGGGTCCTCAAGACCGACATACACAGCTACGGCGACAATGTCGATCCGGATATACTCAGCGTTCAGATGAGAGAGCTGCTGGCAGAAAAAGATCCGACTCTGTTCGATTTTCTCGAAAAGCTGGTATGCAGAGGGGAGTACTGGTTCCGCGGCAATCTGATGCAGGGTCCGACCGGTGCTTTGAGCGGATGCGCCCTTACCAATTTCTTCGAGAACGTATACCTCCTTGATGTCGATGAAGTGGTCAGGCACCACAGCGTGTATTACTGCAGATTTGCCGATGACATCGCGGTGTTCACCAAAACAAAAGCGGAGGCCGAAGAGATAAGGGAATATCTCAGAAACACCTTCGAAGAAAGAGGCCTCGAATTCAACGAAAAGAAGACCGAGATATGCGCGCCGGGCGAGGGGTTCGACCTGCTCGGATTCAGGCTGGCGGACGGCGAGTACGACATAGCGGAGAACTCGATCGAGAAGATAGAATGGAAGCTGAACCATTTTGCAGAAAAACTGGTAAGAAAGCAGCGCAAGGGATTTATCACGAAGGAAGAGGCCATGCAGGCCATGATCGACAAGGTCGACAGGTACTTCTTCGGGATCGTCAGAGAAGAGCGGGAGCTCAACTGGGTGGACTGGGCCTTCAGAGTCCTTACGAGGACAGACAGTCTCGAAAGGATCGATGCCTTCTCGCAGGAGTGCATAAGGTTCGTCGGCAGCGGAGGAAAGCGCACGAATGCGAAATACCGCGTCCGCTATAAGGATATGCGCCGCATGGGCTACCGCACCCTCGTGCACGCGTTCTATCACGGATTCGAGAGAAGAGCAGAATAGAAAAATGCCCGGTGCAGGCCGGGATATGGGCGGGTGCGCTTGCAAAAGCGCGTCTGCATGAGACAGTTGAGGCGGCCATGAAAAGGCTATGCAGACGGCCGCCGCCGGGGCTGTTTTGACGGGTCTCCCCTTGAATGGGTTCCCGCCCATATCCGGGCCTGCAAAGGAAAAACAGGATATAGAAAAAGCCCGGTGCAGGCCGGGATATGGGCGGGTGCGCTTGCAAAAGCGCGTCTGCATGAGACAGCTGAGGCGGCCATGAAAAGGCTATGCAGGCGGCCGCCGCCGGGGCTGTTTTGACCGGTTCCCCGTTGAATGGGTCCCCGCCCATATCCGGACCTGCGCCGATCCGTACAAATTGCCGAAGACCCGGAGTGAGCCGGGACATGGGCGGGTGCGCTTTAAAAAGCGCGTCTGCATAAGACAGTTGAGGCGGCCATGAAAAGGCTATGCAGACGGTCGCCGCCGGGGCTGTTTTGACAGCTGACGCCTTGAATGGATTCCCGCCCATATCCGGACTCACTTTTTTTGCTTTATCGTGAAATAAAAAGGTATAATCAAAAAAGTACAGACCGTGCTACGGGCGGGCGCTCTTTGCAGGCGCGTCCGCATGAGACAGCTGAGGCGGCCCTGAAAGGAAAGCAGATGAAGGTACCTGTAGTCATACAGACACATCCGGGAGAGAATTCCATCGCGGCGATCGCTACGATGCTCTCTTACTATGGAAAGATAGTGCCGCTTTCCGAGATGAGAAAATACAACATCACCTCAAGGGGCGGTTCCACTCCTGAGCAGATGAAGGACATGGCGTCGCGCTATGACCTCGAGACGGAGATAGTGGAAGCTGACATGGAGCAGCTCGCCGGCATGACTATGCCTGTGGTCGCGAAGTGGAAGCACAAGTACTGGGTGATCGTTAAGAAGATAAGCAGAGGTGTGGTATATCTGTCGGATCCGGCCAAAGGCGAGTATGAGATGTCGCTCGACGGATTCAGCAGCAAATTCGACGGCGTCGTACTCGTGATGAAGCCGGCTGAAGGCTTCAAAAGGGGAGGCAAAAGAGCGTCCCTTTACGGCCTCATCATGAAGCGTCTGGACGGCGTTCAGCGGCAGATGGTGCTGCTCGGCGTCCTCAATGCCATGGCCGTGGGCCTCAGCCTTCTGATGGTCAGGGCCACACGCGTGATGCTCGATGTGGCGGGCAACGAAAAAGGAGAAGAGGACTGGCTGGAGTCACTGGTGACAGGAGGTTCTGACGACGGATCACTGTACAGATTCCTGGTGATCTCGATGTGCGTCATACTTATAGCCTCGACTGCGGTCAACGTGATCAAGACTCTTCTCATCTACAGGACGGCCTATTCGGTCGCTGCGCGTTCGGGATCCGGACTGTTCAGGAAGATCCTGATGCAGCCGATGGTCTTCTTCGAACAGTACAAATCAGGCGAACTGATACAGCGCATGGAAGACAATTCGAAACTCGATCTGTCGCTGGTGAGGACCATAGTCCCGCGGCTGCTTGATTTCGTGATGACGATCATCTATTTCGTGCTCATGCTCAGCTACAACTGGAGAGTGGCCCTTCTGTGCGTTCTGGTAGAGATAGCGTACATGGTCGTATCGCTGCGCATGAAGAACCGCATCACCATGCAGGCCAGAAGCAATGCCGTCAGCACCGGCATGATGAACACATCGATACTGAACGGACTCGACACCATAGATACCATCAAATCCGGCGGTCTGGAGAGGATGTTCTTTTCGGACTGGAACAGATCCCAGATAGAATTCGATGAGGCGCGCGAGGGAGGCATCAGCATCACTGCAATAACGGGGATCATCGACAGCATGCATTCTCTCTTCTCGCAGGGCGCGCTGCTCTTCGCCGGAGCCTATTTCATGATACAGGGGCAGTTCACCTACGGCATCATGGCCCATGACGAACAATCTGCAGAAGACGCGGACTGAGATAGAGCGCATAGAAGACATAAGAGAAAGAGACAGCCTGCCTGAGAAGCATCTGGACCCTGACGCGGAGCCGGATAAGCTAAGAGGCCGTCTTGATGTGTCGCATCTGTGCTACAGATACCAGGAGGGAGAAGCTCCCGCCCTTGACGATGTAAGCTTCAGCGCCAGGCCGGGCGAGCTGATCGCGGTGGTCGGGTCTTCCGGATGCGGCAAGAGCACCCTTCTGAAGTGCCTGCTCTCGCTCTACGAACCTGAGAGCGGCGACATATGGTACGACGGACGCACAAGGGATCAGATCCCGGATGTCGTGTTCCGTTCATCGGTCACGGCAGTGGACCAGGAGTGCGTCGTGTTCGAGGACAGCATAGCGAACAACCTTACGATGTGGGATCCGACGGTCGAGGAGTACGAGATGATACTCGCTGCCCGCGACGCGCACATACACGAGAGGATCATCCGGGAAAGAGAAGGCTACTACGCCGGGATGTACGAAAACGGCAGGAATTTCTCCGGAGGAGAACTGCAGAGGCTCGAACTTGCGAGAGCCCTGTCGACGGAATCCACAATACTGCTGCTCGACGAGTTCACATCAGCGCTTGACGCTGTGACGGAGGAAGCCGTGTTCAAGGCGATAAGGCTGAAGGCGACGACGTGCATAATAGTCGCTCACAGGCTGTCGACCGTGGCTTCCTGCGACCGGATACTCGTAATGGACAGGGGGCGCATCGTGCAGAGCGGAACGCACGAGGAACTTTATAACACCGAGGGAATGTACAGACAGCTTCTGGAAGTGCCGGGGGAGAAGATCTGAATGGGCATATATACCGAGTCGCTGAAAAACCGCGAAAGAAACGATCTTGAGCTCGAGCGCAACGCCGAGCTGAGGATGAGAAACCGCCTTGACAGGGATTCCGGAAAGGATGATTCGGAAGGCGCGTTCTTTGCGTTGAATTTTATTCTCGGCAAATTCGGTCTGTCTGCGAATGAAGTCCACGGCTACGCGGACACTCAGGAGATGCTGGACCTCGCCCTCGATCCGCTCGGCATCATATATGATATCGTGGATCTCAGCGATCCGGAATGGCTGAAACGCACAGAGTACATGCTGGGCTTCATGGAGGACGGCAGCGCCGTCGTTCTGTGCCCTGCGGTCAGAGGATACCTGTACAGGCGCCAGTCGGACGGAAAGTACGGAATGGTGAAGAAAAGCACTCCTCTGCAGAAGACCGCGTACGCGATACAGAGACCTCTCGACAGAAGGGTCCGCAATCTTCTGACTCTTGCGATATATACGCTCCACCTCGTCTCGGTCAGAGACATCATCTCGATAGGAGGAGCGACGCTGCTGATCTCGCTTCTCGGACTCGTCACGCCGAGGATGAACCAGTACGTGCTGCATGAGATCGTTCCTATGGGAACGGACGGTTACGCTCTTCTGATCAGGGCTCTCGGACTCTTCCTCACGGCCGGCATAGTCAAAGGCGTCATTCAGGCAGTCAAGAACGTGAGCCTGGGCAGGATGCGCATAAGGATATCCTCGGAGGTGCAGTCCGCGGTCATGACGAAGGTCCTGACCCTGCCGCAGACTTTCTTTACTCAGATATCCACGGGCAAGCTCTCAAAGCAGATAGCCAACGCCAGATTCCTGAGCGAGCAGATAATAAGCTTCGTGCTCGGAGCTTCGCTGACGGCGGTATTCTCGCTTGTATACATACCTCAGATGGCAAATTTCTCAAAGATCCTGCTGATACCTGCTGTCATCATACTGATCATCAAGAGCGCATACACACTGGTGGCGGGTTACCTCTTTGCCGACAACGAAAGGAAGAGGCAGGAGGCCGAGATGGACGGGAGGGCCTTCCTCTTCTCCACGTTCAAGGGCATCCAGCGCATCAAGGAGAGCGGAGCCGAGAAGAGGATATTCTCGAGATGGACATCGAAGTACAGCGCCGTGCTCGACTGCGATCTGAACATGCCGGTAGCGCTTTCGCTCGAGGATGCGGCGATCGGCTTCATAAGTTCGCTCGGGACCGTGATCCTGCTGTCGCTCATCGTTCCGACCGGCATAGACAAGGCTGACTACATCGCGTTCACGAGCGCGTTCGGACTGATCTCAGCGGCTGTAACGGAACTGATGGACGCTCAGAGGAAGCTCTTCCTCATGAGGCCGATGATGGAGCAGCTGAGAGGACTGTTCGAGACTGAGACCGAAGATAACCCTGAAAGATGCGTGGTCAGGAAGATCAGAGGCAGCATAAAGATAGAGAATGTCAGATTTGCGTATGATGAAGGAAGGTTCGGATGCCTCAACGGAGTCTCGCTGGATATCGCCGCGGGAGAGAAGGTCGCGATCGTAGGCGAGAGCGGCTGCGGAAAGAGCACTCTTTTAAAGATCATACTCGGAGTGCTCAAGCCTGACGAGGGAGCCGTGCTCATAGACGGCATGCCTCTCGAATCTCTGAATCTGAGATCCTACAGAAGGCACATCGGAGCGGTGTTCCAGTTCAGCAAGGTGATGCCGGGAACGGTATATTCCAATATCGCTTTCTGCCCGCATCCGGTCACCCTCGAAGAAGCGAAGATCGCGGCTGAAAAGGCCGACATAGCCGAGACCATAGAAAGGCTGCCGCTCGGCTACGAGACCGAGATCTCCGACTCGAACACCGGAGGGTTCTCGGGCGGCCAGAGACAGAGGCTGCTGCTTGCAAGAGCCTTCGCCTCGAAGCCTGACATCATGATACTCGATGAGGCGACGTCCGCTCTCGACAATATCTCGCAGAACAAAGTGCTCGAGTCCGTATATAAGGAAGAATGCACTGTCGTGATGGTCGCTCACAGGCTGTCGACGGTGAGAGACTGCGACAGGATAATCCTTGTGAAGGACGGCCGGATAGCCGAAGAAGGCAACTTCGACGAGCTCATGAAGATGCGCGGAGCCTTCTATGAACTCATGCGCAGGCAGTCCGGAACGCACTGACTTTTGATAAACTGAAAAAAAACTAGGACATCAGAATGTTTTTAATTGTATTTATGCCTCCTCGCAGGGGGCATTTTCATTGACCCCGGCCTGTATTATTGATAACATCAATACAGTAGTATTCTGACTTACGACTTACTCGGATCACCGGGCGTAAACCGGAGATCAGAAAGGGCCGAAGTCAGTTTTTTTTCGCTGAAAGCGTCAATTATTTGCTGACGGAGATAATGAGGAGGGGGAAACTTTTGAAAACAGGACTCAAACGAATCATTGCTCTTGCGACAGTGATGGCGATGTCAGTGATGCTTCTTGCGGGCTGCGGAGGATCCTCCGGCGGTGAAGAGACCGGCAATACCGGAAGCACCGACGGGATCACCGTCTTCAACTCGAAGATGGAGATACAGGATCAGCTGCTCGAGATGGCAAAGAAGTATGAGGAAGAAACAGGCGTACACGTAGAGGTGTACTACTCAAGCGATACTGTATCCGCTCATCTTGCCACAAGATACGCATCCGACAACCCGTACACGCTGTCGATGGTGGATGCCAAGGACATCTATTCCCTGGCAGAAGAGCATGCGGCCGACCTCAGTGATGAGGACTGGGTCAAAGACACCGAGTACGCGATCGACATCGGAGGCAAGACATACGGCTTCCCGGTCTGCGTGGAGGCAAGAGGCATCATCTACAATGCCGACGCCATCGAAAAGATCACCGGAAAGAAATTCGATCCTGAGCAGTACAAGACGCTCAAGGCCTTCAGGGGTCTGATCGAAGAACTCAAAAAGGGCGGTATGGAAACTCCTACGGGAGTGATGAAGGAAGACTGGTCGCTCGGAGCACACTACCTTGCGCAGGTATATGAAGAGCAGGAAGATCCTGACGCGTTCCTCATGGATCTGAGCAAGAACAAGGTAAAGCTCATGAAGAACGAGAAGTTCAATTCGCTCATGGACACCTTCGATGTGCTGAAGGACAACAACTACGCCAGGGAAAGCGCCATCTCGGCGGAGCGCGAGATCTCCGAGAAGAAGCTTGCCGAGGGCGAGATCGCGTTCATGTTCGGAGGCAACTGGGACTGGTCTCAGATCAATCAGTTCGACTACACCGAGAACATGGGCATCATGCCTGTCCCTCAGGACATGGACGACGGCATGAATGAGAAGCTCGTGGGAGGCGGCTCGAAGTACTTCTTCATAGATAGCTCGGCCAACACCACCGACGAGCAGCGCCAGCAGGCAAAGGATTTTCTGAACTGGCTGGTATACAACGAAAATGGACAGTCATTCCTGGTGAACGACTGCGCGCTCGTACCGGCGTTCTCGAACATCAAGCTGCCGATCAGCGACCCTCTGGGAGCATCGGTAAGCAAGTACACCAATGCCGGCAAACTCATCCCGAACTACAACTACCTGCCTGACGACCACTTTGCGATCCTCGGCGCCATGTTCCAGAAGTATCTGGCCGGCATCAGCGACCGTGAAGGCTTCGCCAAGGATGTAGAGACTTACTGGCACACCAAGACGCTGGAGCGTCATCCGGAATAGGAAAGGAGGGCTGAAATGGAAAGAAACACAATGGCTTACAAGTCAAAGCAATTCCTCATGTTTGCAGGTCCTGCGCTCATCCTGTTCTGCATGGTCATCATCATTCCGTTCATCTACGGACTGTTTCTGACCTTTACAAGCTGGGACGGCGTAAGCGCCGAGAAGCCGCTCGTAGGTTTCGCAAACTATGTGTCCGCGTTCAAGGACGCCTACTTCTGGGCGGCCATCGGAAGGACGCTGATCTACTCCGCGTTCGCCGTGATCTTTGTCAATGTCGTGGCGTTCCTGCTCGCCTACATGGTGACGAGCGGAGTCAAGGGCCAGAACTTCTTCCGCGCGGGATTCTTCATCCCGAACCTGATCGGCGGTATCGTTCTCGGTTATGTATGGAAGTTCGTCTTCAACCGCGCGTTCGTAGCCATAGGAGAGGCGATCTCAGGCGGCACTGTGCCGTCGCTGCTGTCGACGACAGGCGGCGCGATGTTCTGCCTCATACTCGTATCCGTATGGCAGTACGCGGGATACATGATGCTCATCTACGTGGCGGGATTCATGAGCGTGTCCGACAGTCTCAAGGAGGCGGCCATGATCGACGGCTGCACGCCTTCGCAGGCGATGAGGAACGTGACGATCCCTCTGATGAGGACTTCATTCACGACATGCATCTTTTTGAGCATCACAAGATGCTTCGTTGTGTACGATGTCAACCTGTCACTGACTAAGGGCGAGCCGTTCTTCAGCTCGGTAATGGCAGCGATGCACGTATATAACAAGGCATTCACTTATAAAGACTACGGCACAGGCCAGGCTGAGGCCCTCATCCTGTTCATAGTCTGCGCGATAATCGGTAT
This sequence comes from uncultured Eubacteriales bacterium, assembly GCA_902793875.1. Classification (GTDB taxonomy): domain Bacteria; phylum Bacillota; class Clostridia; order Peptostreptococcales; family Anaerovoracaceae; genus Crickella. Next base: position 15,128 of record CADBFL010000023.1, read on the forward strand.
CACTCAGGTATATGTAAGCAAGAAAGGGGAGGTGGAAGCATAATGACTCAGAATGAAAAAGCTGCGGCTGCCAGGAAGAGAAAGCACGCCATTATGATCGTCCTCCTGGTCCTTCTCTTCATACTGTTCATCGCGCCGTTCATACTGGTGCTGATAAACGTATTCAAGGATCAGGCAGACATCACATCCAATCCCCTGTCACTCGTAGGCGAGCACGGGTTCACGACGAAGAACTTCCCTGAAGCCATGCAGAAGATGGACTTCTTCAACGTGTTCAAGAATTCGCTCATAATCACCACCTGCGCAACGATCCTCACGATCCTCGTATCCGCGATGGCATCGTTCGTCATCGTGAGAAACGGTAAGTGGAAAGCATGCTCGACCCTCTTTGCGCTCATGATCGCATCGATGGTCATCCCGTTCCAGGTACTGATGGTACCTCTGGTATCGGTCTACGGCGGTATCTTCGGCATACTCAACAGCCGGATCACCCTCATACTGATGCACACGGGATTCTCCGTATCCATGGCGACTTTCATGTTCCATGGAGCGATACATTCCAATATACCATTGGAACTTGAAGAAGCGGCGCTCATAGACGGCTGCACCAGATGGCAGACATTCTGGAAGATCGTCTTCCCGCTGCTCAAACCGACAGTTGCCACAGTGGCCATAATCGACGCCATGGCGTTCTGGAACGACTACCTCCTGCCGAGCCTTGTGCTCACGGACAAGGAGATCTACACGATCCCGATCGCTACGCAGGCCTTCTACGGAACATATTCCACGGATATCGGTCTGGTAATGGCTGCGCTGCTGCTGGCTATGCTGCCTATACTGATCCTGTATCTTTTCCTGCAGAAGTACATCGTTGCGGGAGTTACTGCGGGAGCTGTCAAGGGCTAAGTTATATCCGGCAAAGGTGAGAACTGGTAACAGATGGACAGATTTTTCGATTCAGAGAATCCGGTGATGAAGTTCCTCTCAAGGCTCGTGGACCTGGCCGTTCTGAACATTGTAACGGTCGTGTACTCGATCCCGCTGGTGACATTCGGCGGAGCGATGGCAGCCATGAACTATGTGCTGCTCCACCTTGTGAGAGGCGACGAGACATACGTGATCAGGATGTTCAGGAAGTCGTTCGGAGACAACTTCCGGCAGGGCGTTCCTGAGGGGCTGCTGGTCATACTTATCGCGGTCATAACCGCGGTGGACATGTGGGCCCTCCACGGATCGGAGTCCAGGCTTCTGACGGTGATGATGATCATCATCACCATAGCCGCGGTGTTCATCTTCGTGACAGCGGTGTACATGTTCGCCCTCCAGTCCAGGTACGAGAATACCGTGAAGGGGACGATCGTGAACGCGTTCAGGCTGTCGGTGGCAAACCTGCCGGCAACGGCCGCGATGGCGGCAGCCTGGACAGCATGGGCCTTCGTGCTGGTATACCTGCACAAGGCGGCTGCGCTGGCGTTCCTGCTGTACGGATTCACTCTTCCGGGCTATATATGCGCCATGCTGATGGACCGCATATTCGAAAAGCTCGAAAAAGAAGAGTAGTTACCGGTCAGAGACCTGTCAGAACGCAATGCATATTGGAATAAAGGAGTAATAAAATGGCAAGTTTATCATTAAAACACATTGAGAAGATATATCCTAACGGCTATCATGCCGTCCAGGATTTCAATCTCGAAGTCGAAGACAAGGAATTCATCATCTTCGTCGGACCTTCCGGCTGCGGAAAGTCCACGACCCTGCGCATGATCGCGGGCCTCGAGGACATCTCCGAGGGAGAGTTCCTCATCGACGGCGTCAAGATGAACGATGTAGAGCCTAAGGATAGGGACATCGCGATGGTATTCCAGAGCTATGCTCTTTATCCGCACATGACGGTAAGAGACAACATGGGATTCGCCCTCAAGCTCAGGAACGTCCCTCAGGCCGAGATCAACGAGAAGGTAGAGGAAGTCGCGAAGATCCTCGACCTCGAGAAGCTGCTCGACAGAAAGCCTAAGGCTCTCTCCGGCGGACAGAGACAGCGTGTGGCCATGGGCCGCGCCATCGTAAGAAACCCTAAGGTGTTCCTCATGGACGAGCCTCTTTCGAACCTCGATGCCAAGCTGAGAGTCCAGATGAGGACTGAGATCGCAAAGCTCCACGAGAGACTGGGCACAACGATCATCTATGTAACTCACGACCAGACAGAGGCCATGACGCTGGGCACAAGGATCGTCGTCATGAAGGACGGCATCGTCCAGCAGATCAACACGCCTGAGCATCTATACAACAAGCCATGCAACCTCTTCGTTGCCGGCTTCATCGGATCGCCTCAGATGAACTTCCTCGATGCTGTTGTCGAGGTCAAGGGCAAGGATACGTTCCTGCACATCGGCGATGACGTGCTGAAGATGCCTGCAGACAAGGCAAAGGTCCTCAGGGACTACGACGGAAAGACGGTCGTCTTCGGTATCCGTCCTGAGCACTTCGGCGACGGCAGAGGCCACGAAGGCAAACAGAACACGCTCAGGTGCAGGATCGAAGTCCGCGAGCTGCTCGGAGCCGAGGTATACCTCTACGGAGACATCAACGGCAAGCAGTGCACTGCAAGAGTAAATCCTGATGTTGACCTCGTCAACGGAATGGAAGCGACATACTCGGTCGACATGAAGAAGATCCACCTCTTCGACAAGGAGACGGAAAAGAGCCTGCTCTACGCTGAATAGAAAACAGCAATGCACAGACCCGGCCTTTTCACAGAACGAGTGAAATAGCCGGGTCCGCTTTTTGACAGCGGAGAGATCAAAACAAGAGGAATACCGCGATGAGCATTCGCTATGTGAAGGAAAGCGGACAGCTGATACTCGAAACTGCAGGGACCGCATATCACATGAAGATCGACGGTCACGGATATCTGCAGCATCTTTACTACGGAGCGGGGACCGGACATGAGGACCTGTCCTGCATGTTCAGGACCTATGACCGTGGCTTTTCGGGAAACCCCTACGAGATGCGCGATGACCGGACTTATTCGCTTGACTCGATGCCGCAGGAATACACATCCTTCGGGGTCGGGGACTTTCGCGTGAACAGTATCGCCGCATCCTGTTCGGACGGGAGCAGGTGCGCCGAATTCAGGTACATGTCGCACGAGATCAGCGAAGGCAAGTACAGCATACCGGGACTGCCGTCAGTCTACGATAACGGAGACCCGGTGGAGACTCTTACGGTAAACCTCATGGACAATGCGGCCAACATCATGGTAAGGCTTCACTATGCCGTGTTCGAGGAACTGGATATAATAACCAGGGCGGCAGAGATAGTCAACGCGGGGTCAGGCACGGTATGGCTCAGAAAGGCTTCGTCGGCATGCCTCGAGCTGCCGTTCGGCAGATGGGACATGATCCATTTTCACGGCAGACACTGCATGGAGCGCCAGCCTGAGAGAGTGCCGCTTTTTCACGGGATACATGCGCTGTCTTCGGGCCGCGGAATGTCAGGCCATCAGCATAATCCTTTCGTCATACTGTGCGACAGGGATGCGACGGAAGACTACGGGACCTGTTATGGGATGATGCTGGTATACTCCGGCAGCCACAGGACGGAGATAGAGCTCGACCAGTTCGACTGCGTTCGCGCAGTCATGGGCCTCAATGATGACAGGTTCCGCTGGGAACTCGGACCGGGTGAATCATTCCACACTCCTGAGGTGATATTCAGCTGCGCTGAGGGGCTGACGCAGCTTTCTCACAGGTTCCACCGCGTGATACGGAACAACATCGTGCGCGGGCGCTTCAGATACGGCCACCGCCCGGTGCTTGTGAACAACTGGGAAGCGACATATTTCGACTTCACTGAAGAGAAACTCCTGGTCATCGCCCGGAAGGCGGCAGAGCTCGGGGCAGAGCTCTTCGTCCTGGATGACGGCTGGTTCAGAAACAGAAACGACGATAACGCAGGGCTCGGAGACTGGGTCCCGGACAGGCGGAAGCTGCCGGGAGGCCTTGAGAGCCTGATCGAAAAGATAAATTCAATGGGACTGGAATTCGGTCTGTGGATCGAGCCTGAGATGGTGAGCGAGGACTCGGATCTTTACCGCGCTCATCCGGACTGGGCGCTGACGGCTCCGGGACGCGCTCCGATGATGGCGCGCAATCAGCTTGTGCTCGACATGTCGAGAAGAGAGGTCATCGAGTATCTCTTTGAAACGATATCCGGACTGCTTGAACGCTGCAATATAAGATATATAAAATGGGATTTCAACAGACCGATATCCGATATATACTCGCGCTCGCTGCCTTCGGCCAGACAGGGTGAGGTGCCTCACCGCTACTATCTGGGACTCTACGAGCTTTATGAGAGGCTCGTCACGGCATTCCCGGATGTGCTCTTTGAGGGCTGCGCGGGCGGCGGCGGACGCTTCGACGCGGGCATGCTGTTCTACTCGCCCCAGATCTGGTGCTCGGACAATACCGACCCGGTCTCGCGCCTGATGATACAGTACGGCACATCCTTCGGATACCCGCCTTCATGCATGGGAGCGCATGTCAGCGCGTCGCCTAATCATCAGACCGGCCGCAGCACTCCTCTGTCCACGAGGGCAGCGGTGGCGATGGCCGGGAGCTTCGGATATGAGCTCGACCTGACAAAACTCACTGACAGCGAGTGCGAAGAGATAAAAGAACAGATCAGGCTGCACAGGAAGATCGAGCCGCTGGTCCACGATGGCCTGCTCTACCGGCTGAGCAGCGCTGATGAATACTCCCGCTTCGTCATATGGGAGAACGTCAGTCCGGACAGATCTGAGGCTCTGCTGAGCATAGTGGTGACCGATCCGAAGGCGAACGGAGCGCCGGTCCATATAAAACTGAAGGGCCTTGATCCCGGCAGCGTATACTCTGTCGGCGGAGAGATCGAATGCACGGGCATGGCGCTCATGCAGAGCGGATATACCTTCGAGCGGCTGACAGGAGACTATCCGTCGCGGCAGATACTGATCCGCAGGACGAATTTGAAAGAGAAAAATGATAAGCAGTGAACTGAAAAAAGCAAGGGAATTCGAAGAAAGAGAGGGGTGCAAAGTAAGCGAAGAGGAGCGACCGGTCTTTCATTTCAGTCCCCTGACAGGGTGGCTCAATGACCCGAACGGCTTTTCATATCATGACGGAAAGTACCATCTCTTCTATCAGTACCACCCTTATGATTCACACTGGGGCCCGATGCACTGGGGCCATGCGGTAAGCGATGACCTTATCGACTGGGAATACCTTCCGTGCGCCATGGCGCCTGATCAGCCGTATGACGGCGCCGGATGCTTCTCGGGCTCGGCTCTCACGCTCACGGACGGCAGGCATCTTCTGATGTACACGGGCTGCGATGCCGAAAAAACGGACAGCATAGGCAGATGGTGCCAGACGCAGTGCATCGCTGTCAGCAGCGGATCCGAATACATAAAATATGACGGAAACCCTGTTCTTACGGGCGATGACCTTCCCGAGGGAGGGGATACGTACGAGTTCAGGGATCCGTACATCTGGCAGGCGGCAGACAGATCGTACAGAGCCGTCGTTTCGAGCGCCCGCAAGGGAAGCGCGGCTGAGGCCCCGGGAGGGGAAGCGGGAGGAAGCGCGCAGCACCCGAAGGTCCGCCCCGATGATCTGGACATCAGGGGAGGCACCCAGCTCTGTCTTTACAGGAGCGATGACGGCTTCAGCTGGAGCTTCGATAAAGTGCTCTATGAAGACAGGCGGCGGCTCGGCATAATGTGGGAATGTCCGAACTTCTTCACGCTGGACGGCAGACATGTGCTCATAGCCAGTCCTATGGACATGGAAATGGAGGATGCCGAGGGATCGGTTAGATTCCCGAAGGGCAATAACGTATGCTATATAGTAGGAAGCTGCGATCCGGAGACAGAGGAGTTCAGCGTCCGCCAGTCGGCTTCTCATGAGGGAGCGTCCCGCGATGCTGTAGCGACTTATCACCCTGTGGACTGCGGACTCGATTTTTACGCTCCGCAGGTGATGAAAGCACCGGACGGAAGGCGTATTATGATAGCATGGATGCAGGATCCGAGTACGGCAAACCTGCATAAAAAAGAGGATTTCAGGATCTTCGGGCAGATGACGGTGCCCAGAGAACTCAGGCTCAGGAACGACAGGCTCATCCAGTGGCCGGTCAGAGAGATCGAAGACTGCCGCAGCGGTCAGATGATCTCGTCGAGCTTGGACATGGACTCCGAGACCAGGACAGTCGAAGGCATACGCGGCCGCGTGCTGGACATGGAGATAGAGATCAGCCCGAGATCGGTATCCGCGGCCGGGATGTGTTCTCTCGAAGAATTCACCATCGGATTCGCCAGGGACTACGAGTACTGCGTAAGCCTGACCTACAGGCCGGACAGCTCTGTGCTCACCATAGACAGGAGCGGGTCCGGGCAGGCTGAAAACATGACAAAGAGAAGAAGTATACGGGTAAGGGACAGAAGGGGACATATAAGCCTGAGGATACTTCTGGACAGATGGAGCGCCGAGATCTTTATCAACGGCGGAGAACAGGTGATGTCAGTCACATTTTTCACACCGCTGACAGCCCAGGATATAAGCTTCAGTTCCGAGGGGAGCGCCATACTGGATGTGACGGCTTACAGAATCGACAGAAAAGAGGAATGAGATGGAAAAACACACAGACATAATCACTCTGGGAGAGCTGCTGATCGACCTTACACAGAAGGGAAATGATGAGAACGGCAACGGGGAATTCACTGCATATCCGGGAGGAGCTCCGGCAAACGTGGCAGTGGCTGCGGCGAGGCTCGGAGCAGGCGCAGCGTTCATCGGCAAGGTAGGAGACGACGCTTTCGGAAGATCGCTCGAAGACACGCTCAAAAAGGAAGGCGTCGATACATCCGGACTGTATGCATGCAAAGAAGTGCCGACGACTCTGGCCATAGTATCGGTCGATGCATCGGGAGAGAGGGACTTCTCTTTCTACAGGGACCCGGGCGCGGACACTCAGCTGACCGAAGAGGAGGCCGTGAGAGCGATCAAGCAGAACGAGTCGGCTGAGATATTCCATGTCGGATCTCTTTCGATGACCACATCGCCTGCGAAGGAAGCCTGTGAAAAGGCTGTGAAGTACGCAAAGGGAAAGGGAATGCTCATAAGCTACGACCCTAACTACAGGGCGGCTCTGTGGGACAGCGAGGAGAGGGCTGTAAAGATGATGAAGGCTCTTATGCCTTACACGGATATACTCAAGGTCTCGGACGAAGAGATGCTGATGCTCACCGGCACTGATGACTTCGAAGAAGGCAGCCGCATCCTCAGAGACATGGGCGAAGGCGAAAGAGGCATCGATCTTGTGATGGTCACTCTCGGAGCCGACGGAGTCTTTGTAAGGAGAGGCGAAGATGTCGCTGCGCTGCCGGGATTCAGCGTCAAGGTCGCTGATACGAACGGAGCGGGCGACACATTCCTCGGCGCGATGCTCATGCAGCTGGCCGGAGAGCCTCAGCCGCTTGACGGCATTGACCCGGAGAAACTCAAAGAGATGATCACGTACGCCAACAGGGCTGCCTCGCTGACGTGTTCGAAGCACGGCGCGATCCCTGCCATGCCGTCAGCAGACGAAGTGGCAGCATGCATGAAACAGCAGTCCTGAGAAAAGTTGAAAACGGCCGGTCTGAAACCGGTCGCGTACATAGTTACTGCAAAAGACGCCTGTCTCCGGAGCACCGTACCGGAGCGGCATGCATACAGCAAGAGAAAAGTGAAAAAAGAAAAGACAGCTGAGAAAAAGACCGGAAAGGCCAAAAGCGCC
>CADBFL010000024.1:0-12200 GCA_902793875.1 uncultured Eubacteriales bacterium
CCGTCCTTTATGCCGGTCGACTTCATGTCCGGAACGACAGCGAAGTACTGCCACGGCGTCTTCTCCATCTTTCCTATCTCTTCTCTGACGATGGCATCCGCCTCGCGCAGAGCCTCGAGCCTGTCTCTTGTGATGGCGCCTGTGCACCTTACGCCGAGGCCCGGTCCCGGGAACGGCTGTCTGTAAACCATTTTGTCAGGGAGTCCGAGAGCGGATCCGACTACCCTCACCTCGTCCTTGTAGAGATACTTCACAGGCTCTACGAGCTCGAACTGCAGGTCTTCCGGGAGCCCTCCCACGTTGTGATGCGCCTTGACTCCGTCGGATTCGAGGATGTCAGGATAGATGGTCCCCTGTCCGAGGAATTCTATGCCCTCGAGCTTTGAAGCCTCTTCTGCGAACACATCGATGAACTCCTTGCCGATGATCTTTCTCTTGGTCTCGGGATCATCGACTCCCGCAAGTTTGTCGAGGAATCTGTCGACAGCATCGACGTATATGAGGTTGGCGCCGAGTTCTTCCCTGAACACCTTGATGACCATCTCAGGCTCGCCTTTTCTGAGCAGACCGTGATTGACATGGACGCACACCAGATTGTCGCCTATGGCTTTGATCAGCAGCGCAGCCACTACGCTCGAGTCAACGCCGCCGGAGAGCGCAAGAAGAACCTTCTTGTCTCCTACCTGAGCCTTGATCTCTGCGAGCTGCTCCTCGATGAACTTGTCAGCGAGTGCACGTGTTGTGATACGTTCCATCGTTTCAGGTCTCTTGTCCATGATATATACCTCCAGAATCTCATGAAGAGAAATAATTGTCCTGTTATCTGCCGTTTGATGAATTAGTGTTGACTTCCTTAAGGATGACGTCATGCGCTCCGCCCTCGACTATGCTTACGGCCGACACCAGCGTCAGCTTTGCATTTTTGTGGAAGTCCTGTATGCTGAGCGATCCGCAGTTGCACATTGTGGATCTCACCTTGTTGAGCGACATCTGCACGTTGTCGTGCAGGGATCCGGCGTATGGCACGTATGAGTCCACGCCTTCCTCGAACTTGAGCTTCGCGTCTCCGCCCATGTCGTACCTCTGCCAGTTGCGGGCTCTTGCCGAACCCTCGCCCCAATATTCCTTGACATAACTGCCGTTCACCATAAGCTTGGCCGAAGGCGACTCGTCGAATCTCGCGAAGTATCTGCCGAGCATTATGAAGTCCGCTCCCATTGCGAGAGCCAGCGTCATGTGGTAGTCGTATACGATGCCGCCGTCCGAGCAGATCGGGATGTATACTCCCGTCTTCTTGAAATACTCATCCCTGGCCTGTGCGACCTCGATGACCGCCGAAGCCTGTCCGCGTCCGATTCCCTTCTGCTCTCTTGTGATGCAGATCGAGCCTCCGCCGATTCCGATCTTGACGAAATCCGCACCGCAGTCGGCGAGGAAATTGAATCCGTCGGCGTCGACGACATTGCCCGCGCCGACTTTGACCTTGTCGCCGTACCTGTCTCTGATCCACTTCAGAGTTACCGCCTGCCATTCGGAATATCCTTCGGATGAATCTATTGTGAGGATGTCCGCGCCGGCATCGATAAGCGCCGGGACTCTCTCCTCGTAATCTCTTGTGTTGATGCCGGCTCCCACGATATATCTCTTGTCCGCGTCCAGCAGCTCGAGAGGATGCTCCTTGTGCGAATCGTAGTCCTTTCGGAACACGAAGGCAGTGAGTTTTCCGTTATCGTCGATTATCGGGAGCTGATTGACCTTGTTGTCCCAGATAAGATCGTTGGCCTCCGACAGAGTGATGCCGTCGCGACCGTAGACCATCTTGTCGAACGGCGTCATGAACTCAGTGACTTTCGTCGCCGGATCCATCCTGGACACTCTGTAGTCCTTGCTCGTAACGATGCCGAGAAGTTTTCCGTCGGCAGTGCCGTCCTCTGTTATGGCTATGGTCGAATGGCCTTTTTCCGCCTTGAGATCGAGCACATCCTGAAGCGTCGCGTCAGGCTTAAGGTTCGAATCGCTCGGAACAAAGCCCGCTTTGCTTCGCTTGGCTCTTCTGACCATCGCAGCCTGGCTCTCTACGGACTGTGATCCGAATATGAATGAGATCCCGCCCTCCTTTGCAAGAGCAACCGCCATGTTGTCGTCTGAGACAGCCTGCATCACCGCCGAAGTCAGCGGAATGTTCATTGAAAGGGCCGGTTCCTCGCCCTTTCTGAATCTGACGACCGGAGTCCTCAGTGATACGTTCTCCGGTCTTGCATCCATTCCGGAATAACCCGGGATGAGCAGATATTCGTTGAATGTCCTTGATGGTTCCTTCAGTACTGTCGCCATTCTTCACCTCTGTTTTCGCTGATCTGATTTGCTGGTATAGGGTCCCTGTCTCACAGTCAAAATAGTTAGATTTATTTAACTATGTGGCCGATTCACCCTGTTTTGTACAATATAGCACTATAAAAGGCGAAAATAAAGCGAATCCGCCGTGTTAGAAATAACTAACCTTTACACTTTTTTCCGTACACTTCCTGTTTCCCGCTTCAATGTTGACGCAAATGTCGTCTTTGCCCCTGGTTTTGCGTCAACATCTCTATGGTATAAGGTGAAAAACGGATCCCGCGTCCAACGCGGGGTTTTCTATTACAAAGAGGCCGGTACCATTTTCAGTACCGGCCTCTTCATTATCAATGCTTTATTCTGTTGCAGGGGCTCAGCCCCCGTATATCAAGGTTCTCGACATTACGGCAACGCCGTTTGTTCAGGAGAGGACCTTACATCATGCCCATTCCCGGAGCTCCTCCTGCTGGCATAGGAGGTTCAGGTTCCTTGATCTGGGTGATGCCCGCCTCTGTCGTCAGCAGCATTCCCGCTACCGATCCGGCGTTCTGGAGAGCCGATCTTGTGACCTTTACAGGGTCGACGATGCCGGCCTTGATCATGTCCTCGTACTTCTCGTTTGAGGCGTTGAAGCCTGTGTCGCCCTTTGCTTCCTTGACAGCAGCGACCACGACGGCACCGTCGAATCCGGCGTTTTCAGCGATCTGTCTTACAGGCTCCTCGAGAGCTCTCATGACGATCCTGGCGCCTGTGTTCATGTCGCCTTCCTGCTTGTCGGCATAAGCCTTCACTGCCTCGATGGCTCTGATCAGGGATACGCCGCCGCCTGCGACGATGCCCTCTTCAACTGCAGCCTTTGTTGCGTTGAGCGCGTCTTCGAGTCTGAGCTTCTTCTCCTTGAGCTCTGTCTCGGATGCAGCGCCTGCGTTGATTACAGCTACGCCGCCGGACAGCTTGGCAAGTCTCTCCTGAAGCTTCTCTCTGTCGAAGTCCGAAGTGGTCTCTTCGACCTGAGCCTTGATCTGAGCGATCCTTGCAGCGAGTTCCTCTTTGTCTCCGCCGCCGTTGACGATGACTGTGTTGTCCTTGTTTACCTTGATGGTCTCGGCCTGTCCGAGCATGTCGATGGTCGCTTCCTTGAGCTCATATCCGAGTTCTTCGGAGATGACCACGCCTCCTGTCAGGATGGCTATGTCTTCCATCATGGCCTTGCGTCTGTCGCCGAATCCCGGAGCCTTGACCGCCACTACATCGAGCGTTCCTCTGAGCTTGTTGAGGATAAGCGTAGCGAGAGCCTCGCCGTCAACGTCCTCAGCCACGATCAGGAGGCTTCTGCCTGCCTTCATGACGCCCTCGAGCAGAGGGATGATGTCCTGGATGTTGCTGAGCTTCTTGTCAGTGAGCAGGATATACGGCTTGCTCATGACAGCTTCCATCTTTTCGTTGTTTGCCATGTAAGGCGAGAGGTAGCCTCTGTCGAACTGCATTCCTTCGACGATATCGAGGGATGTTCCGAGAGTCTTGGACTCTTCGACAGTAATGACTCCGTCCTTGCCGACCTTTTCCATGGCCTCGGCGATAAGTTCGCCGATCTCGGCGTCATTGGCGGATACCGAAGCGACCTGAGCGATGGACTCCTTGTCGTCCACCATCTTGGCGCTTCCCTTCAGGTAGTCGACTGCAGCATCGACCGCGCCGGCGATGCCCTTCTTGAGGATCATCGGGTTGGCTCCTGCCGTGACGTTCTTGAATCCTTCTCTGATGATGCTCTGAGCGAGCAGCGTCGCTGTCGTCGTACCGTCGCCGGCCACGTCGTTGGTCTTTGTGGCGACTTCCTTTACGAGCTGAGCTCCCATGTTCTCGACCTGGTCCTCGAGCTCGATCTCTCTTGCGATGCTGACTCCGTCATTCGTGATCAGCGGCGAGCCGTAGGACTTCTCGATAAGTACGTTCCTGCCCTTAGGTCCGAGCGTGATCTTTACCGTGTCTGCGAGTTTATCTACTCCGGCGAGCAGCTTTCTGCGCGAGTCCTCGCCGTAAAAAAGTTCTTTAGCCATTTGTGATACCTCCTTTTATTATACCCGCCGCTTACTTTTCGATAGTGGCGAGGATGTCCTTCTGACTGATGATAGTGTATTCCGTGCCCTTGTACTTGAGCTCGCTGCCGCCGTATCTGCTGAATACTACGATGTCGCCGACCTTGAGCTCCATAGGCTCGTCCTTTGTTCCCGGGCCTACAGCCAGCACCTCAGCCTGCTGCGGTTTTTCTTTTGCGCTTCCCGAGAGCAGAAGTCCGGCTTCCGTCTTCTCTTCGGCTTCCATCTTCTTTATTACTACTCTTGCTCCGAGCGGTTTGATTCCGATACTCATTTCTTGCCTCCTGTGTTTTCTTCATTCTGTTAGCACTCTTCGTTTATGAGTGCCAACCACCAGAACATATTGTACTCGCCTTGCGCAGGTGTGTCAACACTTTAACGTGAAGTTTTTGACTCATTTGCGGTCCCTGTAATAATAGAAAAGGTATTGCTGCGCGTAGCCTGCGAGAGGTCCGAACTTCTCTGCCGCGAACGCCTGCATGCCCTTTACGTCGCTCATCTCAAAACCGTACATGTCGTTCATTATCTGCTTTACCCAGGTGTCGACCGGGAACGCCGCAGTGTCCCTGAGGCCGAAGAGCATGATGCAGTTTGCGACCTTCGGTCCTATGCCGTGAAAGCTCAGCAGCTCCTCCCTGCACGCAGGGCAGCCTTCAGCGAGATACTGCTTCGCGCTCGCCTTTATGTATTCGCTCCTGTATCCGAGCCTGAGAGCGGCAAGGTCTGACACGCCGGCTTCCGCGAGCGCCTCAGGCGACGGGAATGAATAAACCTTCTCTCCGTCACTGCTGACCTCTTCGCTTCCCTCTATCGGATGTCCGTATGTCCGGCACAGGGACTCGATGTTCTTTCTTATCCTCGGTATATTGTTGTTCTGGGATATTATGAACGAGATGATGGTCTCGAAGGGATCCTGCTTCAGTATCCTTATTCCGTATCCGTATCTGCAGGCGGCTTCAATGCGCGGCTCTCCGTCCGCGAGCGCGGCCCTGATCCTCCCGTAGTCCGTGCCGAGATCAAAATAGCCCCGCCAGAAAGCCTCATCGCCCCCGGTCGCTTCGACCGTGAGCTCATCGCCTTCAAGCGAGACCCTCGCGGCTTTGTCTCCCGCTGCTCCGGCGTATTCCCCGCCCTCTGCAGGGACCCATCTGAAACATTGACCGCACTCGAATATGTGAGTGAGGTCAATGTCCTTTACGCCTTCTATAATTATGGTCTTTGTTTTCTTCACTTAATGCAGCCTTCTGGAATGCATCTCATCGGCATCCCTTACTATGTCTCTTATCCTTACATTTACGCTTTCGATGGTGAACGCCGTCATCTCGGCGAGCGCCCTGAACACGTCCCTCTGCAGGTCTATGCACATGTCGACGGCAGCCGGATCTCTTATGGCCATGACGTCTATGGTCACGGACATATTGGTCTGCTTGCCGTTGTTCATCCTGTCCACGACGGCGAGATGCGACTCGTACTTTTCGGCAGCTATCCTGATGATGTCCCTTATGACCTGCTCGCTTATGGTAAAGCTTCCCGAATAGCTGAACGTAGGTCTGACGACAGTCCTGTCGTTAGGACCGTCGTCTTCATCCCTTCTGGTCCCCGGGTGAAGAGCGTTGCCTCTGGCTCTGTCGATGAAGTGCTTGATAGGATCCATGAAGTATCCGGCGAAGTCGCGCCTGAGCTGTCCGACCGGCGCAGGTATGACGTGCTCGCCCTCGTCCTGTCTGAAGTGCCTGGCGATCTCTCGCTCCTCTTCGGTAGTGACGTCCTCGATATATATGCGCTCCTCTACAGGCCCGATCCCGAGCTGGTCAGCCACTATGTCCGTCATGCGGTCGGATGTGCCGATTATCATGAGGGCTTCCGGATCGTACTGCCGGATGGCTTCCTTCACGGACTCCCGGTGATCCTCGTAGTTGAAGAGCGCGGTGCGCATGGCCGCAGCCTTCGAAGCGCATTTCTTGGCCGAAGACCCCGCGACTATGCGTCCCTTGTATATGAGAAGGCCGTCGTCGATTATGGCATCAAAACCGCGGCTCTGCGCGAGCGCAGTAGCCTGAAAACTTTTTCCCGTTCCGCTTTTTCCCGTAAATGAGACGACTTTCATATTTTTTTAATATTGTTTACTTTTTGGCTTTGCGGGTGTTATACTTCGCTTGTAGATATTATCTTAAAGAAGGAGGTAACACCATGGCATATAAGATCTCTGACGAGTGCATCGCCTGCGGCGTCTGCAAAGACAACTGCCCTGCTGAGGCTATCGCTGAGGGTACACCTTATGTTGTCGATGAAGACAAGTGCATCGACTGCGGAGCATGTGCTGCGAACTGCCCTGTAGGCGCGCCTGCTGAGGCATAGTCTGACACTCAGATTATCAAAATCCCGTAGCGAAGGCTACGGGATTTTATTATGCTTTCATTTTGCCGTGTTCAGGTCCCTGCCTTCCTCTTCCTTGCTCTTGATCATGAATGAAAGGGCATGCAGGCTGTCGGAAAGATGAACCGACTCCAGCGCGACGTCTTCTGGAACCACCAGATCTATGGGAGCGAAGTTCCATATCCCCCTGACTCCTCCGGCGACCAGCGAATCGGCCACCTGCTGGGCGTTCTCTCTGTTGACGCATATGATGCCTATGTCGATGCCTTCCCTGCTGACATAATCCTCAAGGTCTGCGCAGTCCAGCACCTCCACATCGTTTATGACATTGCCTATGATCCGCGGATTCACATCGAACAGTCCTATAATGTTGAATCCTATCTTATAGTAATATGTATAGTTCGTGATCGCCTGTCCGAGATTTCCGACTCCGACTACAACTGTCTTGTATTCCCTGTCGAGACCGAGGATCTTGTTTATCTCTCTGTAAAGCTTGTCTACTTCGTATCCGTAACCCTGCTGGCCGAACTCTCCGAATGTGTTCAGATCCTGTCTGATCTGCGATGCGGTATAACCGATCATCTCACTGAGCTCGTTCGACGAGATTTTTTTGATACCCTTTGTCTGGAGATATCCCAGATATCTTCTGTAGCGAGGCAGTCTCCGAATTATCGCATTTGATACTTTCGCCTTGCCCATTTGCGTCTCTCCCGCTTACTTGTGCTCCTCTACATAACTGACGATGTCGCCGACCTTTGTGAAGTTCTCTGCAACTTCATCAGGGATCTCGATGCCGTACTCGTCTTCTACTCCGAGGATGATCTCGACCGCGTCAAGAGAATCCGCCTCGAGGTCCTTCATGAAATCCGTATCCATCGTGATCGTCGAAGCGTCAACGTCCAGCTGTTCTGCGATCAGTTCTTTTATCTTGTCAAATACCATTTTTCATCTCTCCTTTGCTGTATGCTTTTTTCCAATACATATTGATTATATTATCTGGGAACGGCTATTTCAACAGAAATAGTAGGAAAATTAACAAAATTGTTGAAGTTTTTCACAATCATTCCTGAAGCTCGATCCACTCGTCATAAAGCTCAGTGATCTCCTCTTCATACTCCGCCATCAGGGCCGCATTCCCGCTCATCCAGACCGGATCGGAGGCGTTCTGAGGATCCTCCATCTGCTCCTGTATGCCGGCAATGCTGCCTTCGAGCTCGTGTATCCTCTCCTCTATGCTCTCCGCCCTTCTGGCCTTTCTCCGGTCTTCGGCCTCGCGCTGCTTCTTCGCCTGCCTCTCGGCTTCGGACGATCTGATAAGGTCCTGAGTCTGACTGAGTTCATCAGAAGGCCCGGCCGGGTCTGCATGGATGTCTCCGTCACCTGCATCTGCAGCCTTTCCGGATTTTTCCAGGTAGTAGTCGAATCTGCCCTTGTACTCGTCGAGCCCGTGCTTAGTCAGCTCGAGTATGCGGTCAGGTATGATGTTAAGGAGGTATCTGTCGTGAGAGACTATGATGAGTGTTCCTTCAAACTCCTTCAGGGCGTCTTCGACTATCTCCTTCGACTCGATGTCCAGGTGGTTGGTAGGCTCATCCAGGACCAGTGTATTGGCTCCGGACAGCATCAGCTTAAGAAGCGACAGCTTCGCCTTCTCTCCGCCCGAGAGGTCTCTGACCTGCTTGAATACATCATCGCCTGTGAACAGGAACCTTCCGAGCAGCGATCTCATATCCGTGTCGGTATAAAGGCGGTATGTGTTTTTCATCTCGCCCAGAACGGTCTCGTTTTCGTCGAGCAGCAGCTGCCCCTGGTCGTAATATCCGAATTCGACGTTGTAGCCCCGCCTCAGGTAGCCGTCGTCAGGCTTTTCGAGCCCCATGAGTATCTTCAGCAGCGTCGTCTTTCCTATGCCGTTGTCTCCGATGATGCAGACCCGCTCGCCCTTTCGCACGAGCATCTTCACGTTATCGAAGAGGAGCCTGCCTCCGAAGCTCTTCGAAAGATCCTCTGCCTCCAGCACCTCTCCCCCGCTTCTGAAGTCCGCCTCGAAGCTGAGCTTCATCTTTTCGCCGTCCGTTTTCGGCTTTTCGATGATATCCATCATCGCCAGGCGCTTTTCTCTCGATCTCGCGCGTTTTGTGAGATGCTCCGTGCCATGCTGTTTGAAGCGGCGTATGATCTCCTCCTGGCGGGCGATCTCGGCCTGTTGCTTTTCGTATTCGCGCCTCAGTATCTCATAGCGCTCCTCCCTCTTCACGAGGAATTCCGAATAATTGCCCCTGTACGCCTCGAGAGTGCCGCTTCCGAGGTCGAATATCCGGCTGCATATTTTGTCGAGAAAGTACCTGTCGTGGGACACGACGAGAAGAGTGCCTCTGTATCCTTCGAGATATGACTCGAGCCACGCCAGCATCCGAAGATCGAGGTGGTTGGTCGGCTCGTCCATCATCAGGACATCGGGCTTGCTCAGAAGAAGGCACGAAAGAGCCAGCCTTGTCCTTTCGCCTCCCGACAGCATGCTTATCTTCTTTCTGCGGTCTTCTTCAGTGAACCCCATGTGCGAGAGCATTGCGCCGAGCTCGCTCCTGTAGGTGTAGCCGCCCTTTCTTTCGTATTCCTCCATGAGCGCGGTGTATTCGGCGAGATCGCCGTCGAAGCTTTCGCTTTCATGGTCGGATATGGCAAGCTGAAGCTCTTCGAGGCGTTTTTCCATCGCGAAGAAATGCCTGAAGCTCTTTTCAGCCTCTTCTATAACCGTGCCGTCTCCTTCGAACTGATGCTGCTGTCTGAGATATCCGATCCTCCGGTCGCTTCTTATGTATAGTTCTCCCGAGGACGGCTCGATATCTCCCGCTATGATCGAAAGAAGGGTCGATTTGCCCGTGCCGTTGGCTCCGACTATGCCTATGCGGTCTCCTTCGTCCACGCCAAAACAGACATCTTCAAAGATGATGTCTGTCCCGTACGATTTGCTTATGTCCTTTCCGGATATTATCACCATCTGTCAGAACTCCAGTCCCGGCACGGCGTCAAGATCGAGTTCCGTCCGCCTTCCGGATCCATATTCGTAATAGGCTGCCGAAGCGATCATCGCGCCGTTGTCCGTGCAGAGCACCGGGCTCGGTTTAAGGACATCTATCCCCCGCTCTCCCGCTTTCTTTTCCATGAGATATCTCAGTCTTGAATTGGAAGCTACTCCTCCGGCCATGACGATGCGCTTCTGAGAGTATCTTACGGCGGCGTCCACGGCCTTGTCTGCTATGACCTCAGTGACCGCCTCCTGGAAGGACGCGGCGACGTCGTTCACGTTTATCTCTCTGCCGGCCTGTTTCTCAGTGTTCAGGTAGTTCAGGGCCTGTGTCTTGAGGCCCGAAAAGCTGAAGTCGAGGCTGCCCGGTTCGAGATATACCCGCTTGAACGCTATCGCGTCAGGATCGCCGTCCCTGGCGGCCCTGTCGATCTTCGGGCCTCCCGGATATCCGAGCCCTATGACTCTGGCGACCTTGTCGAAAGCCTCGCCCGCGGCATCGTCCCTGGTGCCGCCGAGCTTCTCGCATTTATTGTACCCCGGCACGTTCACTATCTCGGTGTGCCCTCCCGATACTATGAGAGCCATGAAAGGCGGCTCAAGATCGTGGTGCTCGAGGTAGTTCGCCGCTATGTGTCCGTGCATGTGGTTGACCCCGATAAGAGGGATATCGCAGGCGTAGGCCATCGCCTTTGCAGCGGCCACTCCGATCAGCAGGGCCCCCACAAGGCCCGGCCCGTATGTGACTCCGATGAGGTCGAGCTCGGGCGCCTTCACCCCCGCCCCGCTCAGCGCTTCGGCTATCACGTCGTTTATGCGCTCGAGGTGCTTTCTGGAGGCTATCTCGGGAACGACGCCTCCGTACTGCGTATGTATGTCTATCTGCGAGCTTATGACATTGCTCATCACAAAGCGGCCGTCCGCGACCACGGAGGCTGCTGTCTCATCGCAGCTGGTCTCTATTCCTAAAGTCAAAAATTTTCCGTCTTTCATTTACAGTTATTCAGCGCGGTCAAATGCTCTGCTCGCAACGCTCATGTCGCACTATGACCGCGCTTCCTATACCTCCACAGTGATCTCGAATTCCCCGAGCATAAGATCCATGAGGACCGCGTCCTCGCCTCCTTTGGCGTAATACCCTTTGCGCCTTCCGACCTCGCGGAATCCGAGCTTATGGTAGAGCTCCATGGCCGCCCCGTTGCCGCCTCTGACCTCGAGTGTCATGAGCCTGCAGCCGGCCTCCTTAGCCCTGTCGATAAGGTGCCTCAGAAGCATCTCTCCGAGCCCCCTGCCCCTGAACGCCTTGTCGATCACGATGTTATATATCTGGGCCTCTCCGGCGACCGTACGCATCTCGGCGTAGCCTGCCGTCTCTCCGCCCGATTCGATCACGGCAACATAGATGCCGCCGTCCTTTGAGGTGACATCCTTTGCTATCTCGTCCGCGCTCCAGGGGGAATCGAAAGAGTCCTGCTCTATCCTCGAAAGCGCCGGCACGTCATACAGTTTTGCCTGTCTTATGGTTTCATTCATAAACGCAGCCTCTATACTTTTGCAGTCCGTATCCTGTCGCTGAGCGTGCCCGCCTTCAGCCTCTGCTCCGCCTCGGCAAGGCGCATGTATTCAGGCAGAAGCTCATCGTAAGCGACCGTCGCGCCCTCTGCTGCCTTTCTCAGCGCGATCGCCGCGACCGCTTCAGCGCTCTGGTACCTCACGCTTTCATCTGCGAACAGATACGAGCCCTCCGGCATCATGTCCTCTATTATCTCTCCGTAGGCGTCGATGCCGTCGCCCGTGAAGAACGCGGACGCGCCTTCGCGCCCGGAGATCATCTTCTTCAGCTCTTCGAGAAGATCTTCTATCATGTACTGCTTTTCTGCCAGCGCCGGAGTCAGAGCCTTCACGCCCTGATCGGCGGCATACGCCGCAGCATATGTCTGATGCCTTCTGGCGTTTATCACCGGCACGATGTATTCCGCCCCTTCGTCCGATGCTTTGCGGCGGGATCCCTCAGCCAGAGCTTCGACCGACGAAACTGCTATGCACGGAAGATCCAGCATCTGCGCCATGGTCCTGGCCGTGGTGACTCCTATCCTTATGCCTGTGAAGGAGCCCGGTCCTGCGGACGCGGCGATATGCGTCAGCTCATCCTTTCCGGCGCCTGCCTTTACGAGCGCCTCGTCGATGAGAAGTATCATCCCTCTCAGATGGTTCATCTCTTCGCCGGATGAGGCGCAGAATATCCTGCCCTCATCATCGATGACGGCTGCCGATCCGTATTTGCCTGTTGTCTCAAGAGCCAGTATCTTCATGTGTTTCAGTAGATCTCCGCTGTCCTTTCATTCTCGCTGTCCCCGTAGCCGAGG
>CADBFL010000024.1:12236-25207 GCA_902793875.1 uncultured Eubacteriales bacterium
GTCGGGCTGCTTATCTCTTCCTTTACGCCGAGGCCCTCCGCGATGTACTTCGTCAGAGCGGTCTTGCCCGTGCCCAGATCGCCGATGAGAGCCACCACATCACCGGGCTCAAGAGCGTCTGCTATCTCAAGGCCCAGTGTTCTCGTGGCGTCTTCGGAATCAAGTTTTATTCTGCGCGGTCTTACCGTTTTCACGCTGCAGTATCCTTTTCTTCAGTTTTAACGGTCCTGCCGGTCCCGTGCAGCAGAACGGATATCCTCTTGTAAAGGATGAACGTGAGCAGCGAGTTGACGCCCGCCTTCAGAAGGTTGAACGGTATGATCACCGTCGGGATCATGGCGACCACCGCCGATCTCGGCGCTCCCATGTATACAGGAGTCACGATGAGATTCATCACGCACATCACTATGACTGAAATGATAACGCCAGTGACCAGCGCCTTTATCGCGGTCTTCTTCGTCCTGCTGCGGCGGTACATCACTCCTATGGCAACGGCCACTATGCCCGTTGCGACAAAGTGCATCAGAAATCCGTACAGTCCGTCTCCTCCGAGTCCGAACGCCTGGATCAGGCATACCACCAGAGTAACTGCGAGCCCCTCGAGCGGACCGAACGCGAACGCCGTTATGTAGATCGGCACATCGGCCGGATCGTACACCAGGAAAGGAGCAGGCGGGAACGGGATCCTTACGATCAGCAGCAGCACCACGGACACCGCCGTCATCATCGCCAGTCTGGCAAGCTTTTCAACAGTAAATTTGTTTTGGTTCATAACAGTTTTCCTCCTCATCATGAACGGGTGGAATCTGTCAGGCATTAATAATGGCCCTGAAGTCAGTCAAGGCCATTCATCACAAATTTCACTTGTAATGTTTCTTTCATCCGGACTATACCGTCGGTACCGGATTCTCACCGGTTCGGCCTCATGGCTCGCGGACTTAAGCACTTGCGCTATCACCGCCGGTGTGGACTTTCACCACGCCCTGAAACAGATCATTTAGATATAACGGTTGGTTTTATTCGCAGCAGAGGGCGAATATCGCGTCGGCGTATATGTGAGCCATCTTCATGAGAGACTCGACGCTGAGCTTTTCGTCCGCCTGGTGCATCGTGTTTTCTTCGCCCGGGAACAGCGCCCCGAAACAGATTATATTGCCGATCAGCTTGGCATATGTGCCGCCTCCTGTCGTGAGAGGCTCCGATTCGTTATCGCCGGTGTTCTTCCTGTAGGCTTCGAGCATGGTGATCACCTGCGGATCATCAGGCTCTACATAGATCGGCTCGAACACGGATCTGGTAACTATGCCGACGCGGCCGGAACCGAGGACCTCCTCCATGGCTCCGATGACCGCTTCGTCAGTACAGCTCACCGGATATCTTATGTTTACGGTGAGCGTTGCGATCTCCTCGTTTATATTAGCGAGTCCGACGTTAAAAATCAATGGGCCGGACGGCTCATCCTCACAATAGCAGCCCATCCTCTCCCCGTGCAGGTCGAATCCGATGTGCTCGTTGTAGAACGCTATGAACTCGTTGAGTTCTTCATTGGCGAAACCGATCCTGCCAAGGAATTCCATGAGGATGCTGACCGCATTGAGTCCGAGCTCCGGGCGGGCGCCGTGGGCTGCGACTCCTTCCGCTTCTATCACGAGCGCGCTGCCCTGCTTCTTCGTCTTCAGCTTATGTCCCGTCTCTTCGCTGTAGAGACCCGCTCTGCCGATTATGAGATCATACTGCTCTTTGCTGCCGGAGATGACCGCCCTCGCGTTCGCAGGCACAGCGTTAGGCGCCGTGCCGCCCTCGAGCTTTGTCAGCCTCAGCGAGTCCTTTGCAGGCTTCGTCGTGAACTTCTGCGCGAGTTCGAATATCATTATGCCCATTTCGCCGTTTACGAGAGGGAATCTCCCGTCCGGAGTGAATCCGAAGTCCGGCTTGCCGCAGCTTTCGAGATAATGCTCCGAGCTCAGGTCTCCGCTCTCTTCATCGAGGCCGAGGACCAGCCTTATGTTCTTATGAGGAACGATGCCCTCATCCTTTATCGCCTTCATTGCGTACAGACACGCCACGACAGGGCCCTTGTCGTCGGATGTGCCCCTGCCGTAGAGTACCCCGTCCCTTTCGGTCATGGTGAAAGGATCATTCGTCCACCCGCTGCCTTCAGGCATCACGTCAAGATGGCCCACTATGCCGAAGTATCCGTCCCCTCCTTCCGGAGCGCTGTACTGTATATAGCCCGCATAGTTGTCGTCGTTGAACACCTCGAAGCCCATCTCTTCGCCTGTCTTCAGCATGTGCTCGAGCGCATCCTGCACTCCCTTTCCGAACGGGTACACTTCGCCGGCGGCGGTCTTTACCGCTTCGCCTCTTACGCTGGGACAGCTGATCGATCCGCCGAGCGTTCTGATCATGTCTTTCCTGAAGGAATCAAGTCTCTCCGAATATCCCATCAGTACACCTCTTCTTCTGCGCTGTCTTCT
This sequence comes from uncultured Eubacteriales bacterium, assembly GCA_902793875.1. GTDB lineage: Bacteria > Bacillota > Clostridia > Peptostreptococcales > Anaerovoracaceae > Crickella. Next base: position 14,714 of record CADBFL010000024.1, read on the forward strand.
CCGTTTTCACTTTCAGGATCCTCAGCGCTGCTGTCAGCTTCATCTTCCGAAGCCGTCCGGCTGCTGTCCCGGGCCTCGCTTCCGCTGTTCTCGATGTCTTCGAGCTTTCTGGCTTCGGTCTCGCTGCTCGTCACATATTCCGTGACAGGCTTGCCGCCCTTGATGGTCGAGAGCGTCACCGCTCTGACTACGTTGCCGGTGTAATCGAAGCTGAACACCCCCGTGGCGCATTTGAGACCGCTGAGATTCCTCAGACCCGTCCGTATATCGCTGCCGGTCAGGGACTTGGAATTATGTATGGCGTTGATGACCAGAAGATATGAATCGTATCCAAGCGCCGCGTTATCTGTCGGCACATCGTCGACGCCGTATCTGTTGGCATATTCGATCTGGAACCTCTGGGCCTCTTCAGTAGCGGTATCCGAGGTGTCATCCGATTTTGAGAGCACGGATTCGTAAGGGAAGACCACTTTTATGTTTTTGTGTCTGCCCATCATCGCGACGAAAGCAGCGTCTCCCCAGCTCCTTGTGCCGAGATATGTGACATCCGTCATCTTCATCTTCTCGGCCAGAGTAAAGAACGTATCCATCTCTTCGGGTCCCATGGAGACGAAACACGCGTCGGCCCCTGCGGATCTGATCTCTTTCAGAGCGGCCTTCATCTCGTCTTCATTCGGCTGTATCTCAAGCCTGGCCGTGACGGTCTGATCCCTTTTACCTCTGAGTTCCTTTATTTTATCGTAGAACCCGTCGAGCAGAGCCGAAGTGCTCGTATCGTTCTTGATGCTGATGACGCCTATGCTCTCCGCTCCGAGCCTGTTGCATGCGTATTCCGCGAGGCCCTCGCCCATCTGTGAATCGGTCATGCACGCCCTGAAGTAGTAGTGGCTGCTCTGAGTGATCAGAGGATTCGTTGCAGACGGTGTGATCGCAGGCACCTGCGCATCATCTACGTAGTCGGAGATGGCAAGACAGGATGCGTCTCCGGCAGCTCCGATTATCGCCGCGGGCTTCATCTCGAGCAGGGCCTGGATAGCGGTGTTTGTCGCGCTCACTGAAGACTGCGTGTCTACCTTTACAAGTTCCACTTTGTATCCGTCCACATTATTGTAGATGCTGTTGGCAAGCTCGATGCCCTTGAGCTCTGCTATGCCCTTTTCGTGATATCTTCCCGTCTGCGGCTCTATGACGCCTATGGTTATGGTAGGCACGGACTGCTTTTCAGGATCCGGCTTTGTTATATATGTCTGTTTGAAGCTGTTGTATGTGGTGCAGCCGCACAAAGCCAGCGTCATGCAGACCGCAAAGGCCGCCGGCAGCAGTATCCTCAGATATTTCGTTTTTGCATTTCTTTTATCAGTCACTGATTCTTTCTTTTATTGTCCCGGCCATCTCATCGGGATCCGTGATATCGTTGGCTTTCCTCCTCAGGGCCGCCGCTCCCGGAAGGCCCCTTGTGTAGTAGGCTATGTATTTTCTGAACTCCCTGACGCCGGTGCGCTCTCCCTTGAGTCCGCAGAGCATCTCCAGATGTCTTATCATCATGGCCTTCCTCTCTGCCGGAGAGGGAGCGGGCAGCAGGGGTCTTCCGCTGTACGCGCAGTCAAGGTCCCTGAATATCCACGGGTTCCCGATAGCTCCGCGTCCTATCATTACCATGTCGCAGCCTGTTTCGGAGAGCATGCTCATGCCCTCTTCCGCCGTAGTGACGTCTCCGCTGGCGATCACCGGCACCGACACGGCCTCTTTTACCTTTCTGATGATGTCACGGTCGACAGTCCCGCTGTAATACTGCCCGCGCGTCCTTCCGTGGACGGCTATCGCTGCGCAGCCCCCTTCTTCGGCAGCCTTTGCGACCTCAGGGGCGTTCGGGCAGTCTTCGGTGAATCCCTTCCTTATCTTGACCGTCACCGGCTTTGAGCTCGCGGCCGCCGTCGCCCTGACGATCTCGTAAACGAGATCCGGATCTCTCATGAGAGCCGAGCCGTCTCCCGATCGGACCACCTTCGGCACCGGGCAGCCCATGTTGATATCGAGCACCCTGTTCGCCAGGCTGTCGAGCTCTCTCGCGGCATACGCCATCACCTCGGGCTCGCTCCCGAATATCTGTATGGCTGTCGGGCCGGCGTCCTCCGGGATGTATGTCAGTTTCTCCGTCTTGCTGCCGCCGTAGTACAGGCCCTTGGCGCTCACCATCTCGGTGCAGGTAAGCGCGGCGCCCTGCTCTTCGCAGAGCGTGCGCATCACCGCGTCGGTAAAGCCGGCCATCGGTGCCAGCAGCCAGGGATTCTTCAGTTCAAGATCTCCTATGTTCATGTGAAGCGGCATCAGTCCTGCAGGACCCTCTTCTTGTTGAGGCCCCTGTTCTTTTCGTGTATCATCTGAAGGCCGTCGAGCGTGAGCCTTCTGTCGATCTCATCGATGCAGGATACTCCGCTCTCGACCATGGTCGCCATTCCTCCGGTCGCCACGACCCTGATGTCTTCAGGCCGGCACCCGAGCTCATCGCACATCTCGTGCTTCATGCCCGCTACCATGTGCTCTGTGAAGCCCATGTGGCCGTAAATGAGTCCCGATCTCATGCCTTCGCTGGTGTTCCTCGCGATGAAGCTTCCCGGGATCTCCAGGTCTACGTTCGGCAGCTTCGCCGTATGCTCGAAGAGCGCCGCTGCCTGGGTCTTGATCCCCGGCGCGATCGCGCCTCCGAGAAACTCTCCGTCAGCCGATACGCACGAGAAAGTGGTGGCCGTCCCGAAGTCTATGATTATGAGGTTGCCGCCGTATCTTGTATGGGCCGCGACCGCGTTCACGATACGGTCTGCTCCCAGCTGGCGCGGGTCATCATACCTGACCTTGATGCCGGTCTTGATTCCCTGCTCAACGACGACAGGGTTTTTGTCGTAATATTTGAGACACATGTGCTCGAGCGTGAAAAGAAGCGAAGGGACTACCGACGATATGATGACATCGTCTATGTCCTCAGGGCCTATGTCAGCATATCTGAACATCGAGTTTATGATGGTGCCGTACTCATCGGCCGACCTGTTGTTGTCGGTCGCAAGCCTCCAGCTTTCGACAAGCCTGTCGCCCTCGAATACTCCGAGCACTATATTGGTGTTGCCCACATCTATCGCAAGCAGCATATCAGTCTTCCTCCAGTCTCTTCAGAGCGAGCGCCATCGTCAGCCCCGGGATGACCCTGTTTGCCGTCATCTCGGCGCCCAGTATCTCGTTGGCTTTTTTCAGTCTGTACTGCACGGTATTGTTATGGATGTTCATGAATTCCGCAGTCCTGTTGCTGTTCATTCCCGCGTCGAGAACGAATGTGGACAGCGTATCGATAAGCATCCTTCCCTTGTTCTCCGAAACCTCTCTTTCAAAAGGCTCAAGAAGGTCGAGGTACATCTTTCTCTGCAGCTGCGATCCTGTCTGCATGTACACGCAGTCGCTGACCATGGATATCTCGTACTTGGAGAACACCCGCTTGAACGGGAATACCTTCTCCATGTATCTGCTCGTCTTGTTTATCATCTTGAAGCCGTCGACGCAGGTCTCGAGGGTCTCCATTCCCGTGATGTGGAATATCCTTTCCTCTCTGCAGGATGCCTTGAGTTCGTCGAACATAGCGAGACAGGCGTTTTTGGTCTCGATGCCTCTCTCCTGTCCCCCCTCTGCGTATACGATGCCGTATATCTCGTCGGCTTCCCTGGTGACGAGAAGTCCGAAATCGGATCTCCCTCTGTGCCTGTCCAGTATCTCAAGGAATTTTTCCTGATCCTCGCGGGCGTCCTTGATATAAAAAGCGCTCGTGAACTGCATGCCGCGGAGCCCCGATTCTTCGAGCAGGGTATGGCAGAACGAAATGTCGCCTCTGACCGCCGACTTTATGAATTCGGCTCTCGAATCCCTGTCCGGAGTGTATTTCCACATGCCGATGGCCAGCTCGATGGTCTGGGCGAGTTTGCTCATCTCGGCCGCCGAATACTCATCCTCGTTATCGACTATGACGAGTATATATCTGCTGTCCTTGATGTTGATGAAGCCCCAGTATGTCACTACGCTCTCGATCTCGACGCGTGTGAAGCCGTTCATGCTGAACGCATCGAGCTTGCGGGCAGCCTGCACGGCGTCCTCGATCTTCACCAGATGTCTCGTCTCGACAGTCAAAATGGTGTTGAACTCCTCTGTCATCAGCACGACCTGGTAATCGTTGTGCATGGCCGCCTCGCGAAGCGCCGCAGGGAAGCTGCTGTGCTTTTCGAAGTTGAGCAGATGATAGATGGAGTTGTTGAGTATGTTGTCGCTGTAGTTCTCTCCGTAGAGTATCTTGTCGAGCACCTGCTCGATAAGCATCGAGTATGTGACATTGCCGTTGTCGAAGATCGTGATAAGAGGCAGGCCTGCGTTTTCGGCCGCGCGAACGACGGACGGAGCGATCCCGGTAACTCCCCTGTCGTTCAGATATACGACAAGAGCGCTGATGTTTTTTCTGCCCAGCGCCGTCACAGCCGTCTTCTGAGCCTCGATGTCGTCTCTGCTGGTCCAGAAGTGCGTGATGACCATCTGCTCGCTGACGCCGTTCCTCTCCACGCCCATGGCAAGGTCGTCCTCGTCAAGGACGGAGACCGACCTGACGCGCCTTGAGCACTCATCGCTGCAGGCAAGCACGCGGCTTCCCCTGAAAGCATCCAGTTTAAGGCAGTCGTTTACGCTTATCTTCATAACGTTTCTCCGTTACTTATCCTCTTTCTTTTCAGGCTCGTCCTTCTTTTCCTCTCTGTCAGGACCGTCCTTCTTTTCCTCTTTGTCAGGCTCTTCCTTCTTTTTCTCTTTGTCAGGCTTCGAGGCAGTCTTCCTTCTGAGTTCAGTTATATCACCGGCCTCGACCTTCCGGTCTATGCCGCTGATCTTTTCCTGTATCCTGTCGATCTCTTCCTGCCTTTCGAGCCTTTCCTGCTCTTCACGGCGTCTGGACTCCTCCGCTTCCTTCTTGTTTTTGCGGGCGAGCTTTCTGCTCAGGCTCTCGACTTCTTCCTTTACGCCTTCAGGATCGATCTCGCCTGTGAACAGCCTCTCGAACTGGTCTCCGTCGAGAGTCTCTACGAGCAGCAGCGCCTGCGCGACTCTTTCAAAGGCCGCGTCGTTCTCCGTGAGGATCTTTCTGGTAGCGTCGTAGCACTCGTTCAGTATCCTTCTGATCTCGCGGTCGACTTCGGAGGCGACCTCCTCCGAGTAGTTCTGGCGCGTAGAGAAGTCCCTTCCGAGGAACACTTCATCGCTGGAGCTGAACGAAACAGGTCCGAGTTTTTCGCTGAATCCGTACTTCGTGACCATCTGGCGCGCCATCTCCGTGGCTCTTTCGAGGTCGTTGCTCGCTCCGGTGGAGATATCGTCGAGCTTCAGCTCCTCTGCCACGCGGCCGCCCAGCATATGCTTGATCGTATTGACCATGTGGCCTCTGGTCTCGAAGAACCTATCCTCTTCAGGCAGCCACATGGTGAAGCCTCCGGCCATTCCTCTCGGGATGATCGTGATCTGGTGGACAGGGTCCGCGTCCGGAGTCGCCCTCATGACTATGGCGTGGCCCGCCTCGTGGTAGGCGGTAAGCTTCTTCTCTGCCTCCGAGATGACCCTGGACTTCTTCTGAGGCCCTGCCATCACCTTCGTCGTGGCCTCCTCTATCTCGTCCATCCTGATCTTCGTTCCGTTGCGGCGCGCTGTCAGCAGAGCCGCCTCGTTGATGAGGTTCTCTATGTCGGCCGGGGAGAATCCCGGAGTCCTCTTGGCGAGGATCTCAGGAGAAACATCATCGGCCAGCGGTTTGTTCTTTGTGTAGAGTCTGAAGAGCTGTTCTCTTCCCTTTATGTCCGGCATTCCGATGACGACCTGTCTGTCGAATCTGCCCGGTCTCAGAAGAGCCGGGTCGAGCACGTCAGGCCTGTTGGTCGCGGCAAGGATTATTATCCCGATGTTGCCGTCGAATCCGTCCATCTCGACGAGCAGCTGGTTGAGGGTCTGCTCTCTTTCGTCGTTGCCTCCGCCGAGGCCCGCGCCTCTGCGCCTTCCCACGGCGTCTATCTCATCGATGAACACGATGCACGGAGCGTTCTTCTTTGCTTCGGCGAAGAGGTCCCTTACGCGGGAAGCTCCCACGCCGACGAACATCTCTACGAAGTCCGAGCCGGATATGGTAAAGAAAGGAACTCCCGCTTCGCCCGCGGTAGCCCTCGAGATATATGTCTTGCCCGTGCCCGGCTGTCCGACGAGCAGCACGCCCTTAGGGATCCTGGCGCCAAGCTTGCTGTATTTTGACGGGTTCTTGAGGAAGTCGACTATCTCCGAAAGCTCGACCTTCTCCTCTTCGAGGCCGGCGACATCGTCGAACGTTATGGCCTTGCCGTCGTTCTTATACAGCCTCGCCCTGTTCTTCCCGAACTGGAAGGCCTGTTTGTTGCCGCCCTGGCTCATCATGAAGTAGAAAAGGAAGCCCATCGCCGCGATCATCAGGATCGTCGGCAGCAGATTGAGCAGGGTGTATTCGCTCTTTGGCGGCTCGCTGTCGAGCTCTATCTTGCCCTCTTCGAGCATCGGATTTATCGTCTTTTCTTCAAGCCAGCTGATCTCGACAAGAGACGGCGCGTATGTGACTTCTCTGGTGCCGTCCTTTTTGGTTCCGGTCAGCTTTCTTTCCGTAATGTTAACGCTGTCAAAGTCGCCTTTTTCAAGATGCCTGGCAAACTGCGAGAACTTGACTTCCTTTATATCGGAGTTCTGTGCGAAGTTGCGGAACATCATCGACATGCTGAGCACGACGACGAATATTATCAGGTATGTGCCTGCGCTGCGTCCGAAGTTTTTCAATTTATATGTTTCCTTTCCCCTTTATTTTCTGATCATATTTTCTAAAAGCGATACTAAAAACATCGCAAAATTTGTGTCCCGAGCACAAATTTTATCACATGGATTCCCCTAATTCAATGAGAAGAACCCTTTCTGTTGTGTCGGAAATCTGATATTTTTGTGAAAATCTGCCTTTCTCTTTCTCCCGCTCTTTGCTGAAGTGAGGATCCGGCAGCATCCACAGCACCTCGCTTCCTATGGCGGCCATCAGCATGCTGTCTCTGGCGTTCCTGCTGACCTTTGCATCGACCAGCAGATCCTGTATCTTCTTGCTGCCGTTTTTCATCGGAAGATAATCGCCCTCGCGTCTGGTCCTGAGCACTATCTCCCCTATTCTTCCGGGATGCTCCGCATTGAACTTATCGAAGTCGAATGCGGCGTAAGGCCGTTCCTCATCAGGCTCGAATTCCCTTGACGGGATCACCTGCGGCCATATCTCAACGCTCTCGTCCGGCCTTATTATCTCATCTTCGCCGGAGAAAACGAGCTTGTCATACTCCCTGTATACCCTGATGCCCAGAGGCAGATCGACGCCCGCCGACGGGTGGTCGCTGTACATCAGATCCATTATGGAATTCACGATCTCATACGTGGCATTTGACTCAAGGCCCAGCACCTCCAGCATCATCCGGACTATCCTGCTGTTTATCGAAGGAGGGTTCTCCTTTGCCGCCGCAAGATCCAGCACCGCCCTGTCCTTCTCGTCGTCGAAGCTGATGCTGTCGCCGTACTCGCTCATGGCCAGTTCTCTGAGCAGCAGATCATCCATGTAGGCAAGCCGAGCAAACCGCCTGAGATGCTCTCTGATCTTCGGGCTGTAGTTCTTCTCGAGATACGGGATCAGCTCGTTTCTGATGCGGTTCCTCGCATATCTGTTGTCGCTGTTAGACGCGTCGATGTTCGGACGGAGCCTGTTCTCCCTTATATATTCTTCTATGTCCTTTCTTTCGACGGAGAGAAGCGGGCGCACGATCATATAGCCCATCTCGGACATCCTTACCGCCGGTATGCCCGCGAGCCCGTGAGGCCCGGTCCCCCGAAGAAGCCTGAAGAGCACCGTCTCGGCCTGGTCGTCCGCGTTATGGGCGACCGCTATCAGTATCCTGTCTCCCGGCACGCCGTCATCCTCGATGCTCTGCGCAACATCGTCGAATATCTCGTATCTTATTATCCTTCCCGCCTCCTCGGTCGAGATGCCGGCCTCATCGGCGAGCTCTGCGCACGAAGCCTCGAACATCTCAAGGTCCAGATCCATGCGGTCGCATATCTCCGCAATGTGGTCCGCCTCCGCATCAGCTTCCGGCCTGAGCTTGTGATTGACATGCACAGGCACTATGACCAGGTCGAGCATATCGGCGATGCTCACAAGGGCGTGCAGCAGGCACAGCGAATCCGGACCGCCCGACACTCCTGTTATCACCACGGAGCCCGGCGCGATAAGTTCGCTGTCTATTATGGTTTCTATGATGTGATCTCTTTTCATGTCAATGATCTCGCTGTCTGTCTCGTTTTCTTCTTTTCACATCGGCATCCGCAAATGACGCCTCATTCGTTTCGTCTTCACGGCGCTATATCGAAAAAGCGCCTGCCGTTTTCGGTGAGTATGCGGGCCGCCTCGTCATAGCCGATCCCCTTTATCATGGCCATGCGCCTCACGATGTGCTCTATGTAAGGAGATTTGTTCGGCCTGCCCCGGAGAGGCTCCGGAGCCATGTAAGGCGCATCGGTCTCGGACATCAGATATTCTATCGGCACCTGCCTCACGACCTCTGCCGCCTTCTTCCCGTTTTTGAAGGTCACAGGACCTCCCAGCGACAGTGTCGCTCCGAGCTTCACGTATTCGAGCGCCAGCTCGGGCGAGCCCGAGAAGCAGTGCATCTGCAGCCTGACGTCCGGAGCAAACCTGACGCCGTTCTCCCCGCGCTCTCCGGGCACCTTCAGATCGTGACCGGAAGCCGCGGCCGAGAGTTCTCCGGCAGCAGGCCTCTCAGGGAACCAGCTCTTTCTTTCTTCAGAGAACACTCCTTCCTCCCTCAGTATATCCATGGTCAGCTGATGAGCGTCCCTTGAGTGTATCATTATCGGCATCCTGAGCTCGTTCGCGAGCCTTATCTGCCTCCGGAAGAGTTCCTGCTGCTCGTCCCTGTCGTCAGTGCCGTAGTAATAGTCGAGGCCTATCTCGCCTATGGCAACAGCCTTCGTATGGGCTGCGAGCTTTCTGATCTCTTCCAGATCCGCTTCGAGCTTCTGTTCAGCCTGCCGCCTCTTCACGGGGTCATCGCCGCAGATGCCTTCGTATTCAGAGGCGTGGTCAGGGTGTATCCCGACGGCCGCATAGCACCACGGATAGTCTTCAGCATCCTTCAGCGCGAGCTTTGCTGCCTCCACGCAGTCAGCCACATCGATGATGCAGCCTACATCGGATGCCTCTGTCTCGGCCGCGATCTGCCTGCGCTCCTCTTCGGTATATTTTTCAAAATTCAGATGTGTATGCGCGTCAAAAAGCATTTTTTAAAATGGTCAAATCTTCCTAAATATACTAAAGGATGGTGTATTTTGACTCCATTATGTATGAATATTACACCATCCTCGCTTCAAATTTGTTATTGTGCAGCCGCAGCGCTTATCTATTTCGCCGCCGCAGCGCCCAGAGCGTACAGTTCTTCGAGTTCCTTGTCGATGTCGAGTCTCGGGAAGAGCATGTCGCCCTTTCTGACCTCGCATCCGTCCATCTTATAGAATTCGAACGCGTCTTCCCATACGACCGGCACACCGGCAAGTCCGAGCTGTTCTCTCATGCGGTCCGTCGTCGTATGCATGTATGGCTCGATCAGTATCGAGACTATCCTCAGAGCTTCGGCGAGGTTCCTCATGACGGTGTCGAGTTCGGCTTTCTTTGACTCGTCCTTTGCGAGCACCCAAGGAGCCTTCTCGTCGATGTACTTGTTGGCGCGTCTGATGAGCACCCATATCTCTTCGAGAGCCATGTTGAACTGGAATTCGTCCATGTTTGCCGCAACTTTGTCGGCGGTGGATGTGGCCAGAGCGATAAGCTCCTCATCGATGGCGTCCTTCGTCGCTGCTTCAGGCACATTGCCTCCGCAGTATTTCAGTATCATAGAGATCGTTCTCGAAAGCAGGTTTCCGAGGTCGTTGGCAAGATCGAAGTTCATCCTCCTCAGCATGACCTCGTTGGTGAAAGTGCCGTCCTGGCCGAATGTGTATTCTCTCAGCAGGAAGTACTTGAGAGCGTCGATGCCGTAGCGCTCGATCAGCACGACGGGATCGATGACGTCCTGTCCCTTGGCCGCCTTGGACTTGCTGACCTTTTCGCCGCCCATCAGGAGCCATCCGTGTCCCCTCACCTGCTTAGGAAGAGGCAGATCCGCGCTCATCAGCATCGCAGGCCATATGAGCGAGTGGAATCTTACGATCTCCTTTCCGACAAGGTGGCAGTCGCAAGGCCAGTATTTATTGAATTTCTCGCAGTCGTACGGCCCGCCGAGCGCAGTCACGTAGTTGGACAGCGCGTCTACCCATACGTACATTACGTGCTTCGGATCGTTCGGCACAGGGATGCCCCAGTCGAAGGAT
>CADBFL010000025.1 GCA_902793875.1 uncultured Eubacteriales bacterium
TATATTACTCGCAGCTTTGCTTATAATTGCATCAATTGTTGTAGCGAGCTGCTCAAAGACTAATGACAATCAGGCTGACTTGCTTAGAGAGCATGCAGTTTCCTTGGCAAATGAGCGAGGTGTCGCTGTTGCTTCGGCTGATAATCTTGAGCAGAAGGGGAAGATTGCAAATGAATCTTTCCCTCAAGGAATAATATCCAGCGAGATTATCAACGAAGACAGTGACAGTCCGTTCCTTGTAGTTGTTGACTCAGATAAAAATGAGCCTGCAATTGTAAAACTCAGAGTATTCTCGTGTGTTGACGGAGAAGTAAAGGAACTCGGATCTCAGTCGTTCAGATACAACGATTATGCCCCTGATACAGGGACTGTATATAAAGTCAATTCATATATACATAATAACGATGACAAAACGTATATCGTATTTGAAGAGTATGCTTCGCAGGGAGCAGCCGCAAACTTGGATGTTTGGCAGACTATTTATTCAGTTAAGGATAATGAGCTTATCAAGGAGAAAGAACTTGGTTATCAGTTGATGGCCGGCCTTGCTTCAAGATGGCCACGGTTCTTTGTTGATGGTGAAGTGCTCGAGGGATATGCAGAAGCGAATATGTCTGCAGATGATGTAGATGCCCTTGAGGCTGCAACGGAGAAGAACAGAGAATATTCCGAGAAAGCCATGTCTCAGTTCACTGAAATCCGGCAGAGTTATGGCCTTAGTGCCCCGGATGATAATGTCGACCTGGATTTTGAATACAAGGGAGATGCATCGATCGCACAGGTTACTGTAGATTGCAATAGCAACGAGTATGTCATAAAGTCCGGCGGCATAATAGTCGGAGATGCGAGCAGCGACAATGCAGGAGCTGAAAAAGAAACTGATGCAGAAGCAGATGCAACACCGAATGTTTATGTCGAATATGCGAAGCTTCTCGAAGAAAACGCAGATGCAATCAAAAGCTATTCGTGGCAAAACGGAAACAGTGAATATGGGGCGAGACCACTCAAACCTGTAGCATTCTGTGATATAAATGGTGACGGAGTACCTGAACTGTTTATGATGAAGAAAACGCTTGACGCATCAACTTCGAGTGTTGATACTGCAGAACTCTTTATCTATACATTCAAGGACAATGCGATAAAAGAAGTTGCGTACGATCTATCGGCAGGTACTCGTTATTCGCATGATAGAGTCATAGATGAATATGTAAGTGCCGGTGGTCGCTACTTGATATACAAAGGAAAGGGCAACACTCTGAACATGTATATCCTCAGCGGAGGAACCAGCCTCGTATATCATGTATATTCATTTGCTGTAGATAAGGACTGTACACTTTCGTTAAAACAGGTAGTTGAAAACTATTATGAGATGGATAATCCGGGAAAGGTAGATATTTACTACAAAGATGGAAAAGAAGTTTCAAATCAGGATGGTATCGCTGTATTCAAATCTGTCTTTACAGATTTCGATAAGCCGATAATCGGCAGCCAGTACGAAGATGAAGATATTTCTACACTGACAAACCAGTTTAATGAAAATGATCTGCTGTCAATGAGTTATGAAGATGCTATATCATATTGCGAGTCGCATATGGAGCAGAAGAGTACTGCTATATCTGAATACTGCGAAAACTTTTTGATTTCCGGTCTTCATTCATTTCCGGAGGTAGAACTCGCGGAGCTCATCCATATTGCTGATCCCGTAGTCTGAAAGATTCAGCTTATCGTTGATCACCGCTATATCGTCATACCATGCAAGAAGCTCTTCGATGCGGGGCATGGATACGCCGGCCAGCTTTCCTATCTGATGTATGATGTTGAGCCCGTAGGGAAAGTCTGCGGTAAAATAGCGGGAATGCAGATCCGGTATGAATCTGTCCGGGTCCACGTCATCGGGTTTTTCCCTGCGGCCGCGGAGTCTCTTGTCCAGCTTCTCTCTCCAGCTTGCCTTTCTCCTCATGTGGGATTCGATATGCTCTTTTTTCTGCTTCCTCCCGGAGCGAAGACCGGAAAGACCTCTGCCTCTTACAGATGCGGCGTCCGCAGCGACGCAGGGAGTTGTCAGGCCGAGCAGAGACGGTTCGGTGCTTATCGCTTTAGTCATATCAGCGACGGTATCCGCACTATAGAATTCTCTCTCGGAGACCACATGCTCAAGACCGAAACCGGGCAGAGCCCGGCATATCGCCTGTATCTCATCGTCGCATGCCATCAGCAGCTCGGATGAAGCATCATCCCATTCCTCATAAAAGAGAGGCACAGACCCGTAAGTCACTCCCGGTTCATAATCCCTGAAGATGGTGCGCAATCTGGAAGTGTGAAGTATAGGGTTTGACGGGGTGAGCGTCAGAGCCATAAAGCCCGGGAGTCTGACGCACGGGATGTCGTAGATGCTTTCGATAATAGCGGCGCAGGTTTCAGTGTGATCAGAAGGCAGGGCTCCTACATACAGCTTCTCCTTGTATCCTGAGCAGCATACACTGCGTCCTCTCTCGGTCAGTCTGGCAATGGCAGGCACGCGGTCGATGCCGAAAAAAGTATTGCCGCGCTCTATGCAGTCCCTGAAGGCCAGCTCAAATCCGCCGTTGCCCGGAACGAAGCCTATCATGGTATGCGCATCGGTGTTATCATATATTATCTCGGCGAGAGGTATCATCATCGTCGGCGGCATGGTGATCATGATCATGTCCGCATCGCGAAATGCTTCGTGCGGATCACATGTCGCTTTGGATATGTCTCCTTCGTGGATGATGCAGCCGTCTTTGTCTACGATGGTGAGGTGATCGGCAAAATGCCCGGGGACTGAAGTGAACATGGTGACTTCATGACCCTTCTCAGCACAGTGAACTGCGAACTGAGTACCGATATTACCTCCTCCTGCAACTGTGATTTTCAATCTCCGACCCTCCACATCTCTGACAAGTGGTTCACAATATCGACAATTATACCTGAGAACGGTAAAAAAACAAGAAAAAGTATTCCGGCGGCATCACGACGGTCCGGGCGTCCGGACCCCGGGATTCGATGCAGTCATTTTTTACTATGCGGCAAGCGCATGCTCATATATAATTATGAATGGAAAGAGAGGAAATGTATATGGGATTGACAAAGACATACAACGAAGGCGTATACACCGTATGCGTAAATGAAAACCTCACTGCCGTCACCTCGCCGGAGCTTGAAGCGGAGCTGAAGGATATGCCTGAAGACATTGAAGAGCTGGTGATCGATCTCAGCGGGATCGACTATATGTCATCGGCGGGCCTGAGAGTGATGCTCAGTCTGCAGCAGAGGATGAATGAAAAGGGGGCAAAACTGACAGTCCGCGGCGTAAGAGGCATGGTGCGGGATATCTTTGAAGAGACGGGCTTTGTGAATCTTTTTCACATCGAAGATCAATAGAATGAAAAAACAGGTATCGCTGAAAACAAAATCTTTCAGGGTGATCCTCGTTGTTTCGCTGATACTGATCCTGCTGGGCAGCATGACCGGCCTGGCTCTGTACGCGTATGGCACTCTGCATAACTATAAGAGCGAATCCAGGCATCTCATAAGCTATACTCTCTCCCTGGAGGATCAGGAATATATTGAAAAGATCTTCAGCGAGACGAAGAAAGTGTACGAAAGCATGCCTGATGATGTGCGGGCGTACCCACGGTCAAAAAAATTCATTGATGAATGCCTGCCTCTGGCAGACGCTGAATTCTTCGCTGCGAGAGACATCCTCGTGAAGTGCCGTGAGGAGACAGAGCAGAAAAACACAGCGTTCGTATTCACTGACCCCTCGAATAACGCTCTCGTATATGTGATAGACGGCGATGATGAGGACTGGGCTTTTCTGCCGGGGCAGTGGATAAAGGCGGATCCGGATGAGATCGAAGACATAGAAAATTCAACATGGCGTCTGAACATCACTCATGAAGATGAGTACGGATGGGTCGGAACGGACTATGCGCCGATATATGATACGAAGGGCGGACAGATCGGATATGCCATCATGGATCTTGATCTGAACTATTTCATGGGACGCATTTCCGGGTTCCTGACAGTGCTGCTGCCTGCAGCGGCGATCCTGGTGCTTATGCTGGCTTTCCTGTCCTCGAGCCTTCTGAGAAAGCATATCATCTCGCATCTGACATCCATGGCGGATGCCGCGCGGGAATATACGACGCTTGATAAAGTCAGCCAGCCAGATGACGCTCCTTTCGTCTTCGAAGGCCTTGACATAAATACCTCGGACGAACTGGAGGAGCTCTGGCGCAGCATGTCCGAAATGGAGAAGGATTTCAGGGACAGCATGATACGTCTGCGCAGCATAACCTCGGAGCAGGAGAGAATGAGCGCGGAGCTTTCGATAGCGACCGCGATCCAGGAAGGGACTCTGCCTAAGGAATTCCCGGCGTTTCCTGACAGGAGCGAGTTCGATATCTACGCGTCCATGATACCTGCAAAGGAAGTCGGCGGCGATCTTTATGACTTTTTCATGACAGATGATGATCACCTTGTCATGGTGATAGCGGACGTATCCGGAAAAGGAGTCTCGGCGGCCCTGTTCATGGTGATCGCCAAGACTCTGATACAGAACCAGGCCGAAGTCGGCGGACAGGATCCGGCTGATGTGCTCAGCCATGTGAATGACAAGCTCATGAGGATAAACAAGGCGTTCATGTTCGTGACGACATGGATGGGGATACTGACCATATCCACCGGAGAGCTGATATATGTCGATGCGGGCCATGAGTATCCGGCAATATGCCGCAGCGGAAAAGAGTTCGAAATAGTCAAGGATGTGCACGGGATACCTATGGCTGCCACCAGCCAGGCGCAGTTCACATCGGGAACGATCAGTCTGGAACGAGGAGATACGATCTTCCTGTATACCGACGGCGTGCCGGAAGCGAATAACGCGTCCGGCGAGATGTTCGGAACACAGAGGCTGCTCAGGGCTCTCAACAGTGATCCGGGCGCTGCGCCTGAGGTCATAGACAGGAACGTGCATGAGGAACTTGCCGCTTTTGTACAGAACGCTCCGCAGTTCGATGATATCACCATGCTGACGTTCAGGTATTTCGGAAGCGCGGAATGACAGCATCGGATACCGTCTGATACCGGAGGTCTCCTGAAGGCGCTCGTGTTTGTATAAATAATGAAAGCGTATTGACGCAGGCAGCAGCTGCCCGGAAACCGGAGCTGCGTATCGAAAGCAGGTGTAAGAGCAATGAAAAACAAGAAAAATATCGGAAACGGATACAATGAAGATGCTGAAAGCACTCAGCTGCTGAGCCTCGAAGAAATAGGTGAGGTCGCGGGCGGAGAGACCGCAGAGGATCGCGAGCTCCTGAGATGCAATGCCAAGACCTATGCGGGAGATCTTTCAGCTGCCGCGAGGAGTGAAGCGATCAGAAAGGTGCTGGGCAATAAAAAATAAAAGTGCAATAACGATTTGCTTTTTCGGCAGCGATCCCGTTGGAGTCCTGACGGGATTTTATGATATAATGAACGGGAACGCGGGAACGAATGACCGTCCCGCATGCAGTTTACAGATCTGATTTTGAGAAGAGGGCGAAAATGAGAAAAAGACATTATTTGAAGACCGCTTTCGTCGGAGGGCAGCTGATCACCGGAAGGCACAAGGATGCTATGCAGAATTCACTCGTCATGATCGACCGCGGTGAGATCCTGTATGCCGGAGAGAGAAAAGCCGATATGGAACCTCTCCTGAAGGAATTCGATGTGATGGATATCACGGGCAAGACCATCATGCCGGGCCTTATCGACACACACCTGCACTTCAGCGGAAACCTGAACGACAACGACTCAGACTGGGTAAGAGAACCTCTCCTTCAGAAGACGGTAATGGCCGTGCAGCAGGCGCATGAGTGCCTCGAGAACGGACTTACGACAGTCGGCGAGATATCAAGATTCGGCATACCTATCAGGGACATGACCAATTCGGGCCAGATGCAGGGACCGAGGATCATTGCTTCGGGAAGAGGCTTCTGCGCTACGGCGTCGCACGGCGACTCGCACAACTGCAGCATAGAAGAGGTCGCAGCGGGACATCCGTGGGCCGAGGTGGTCGACGGACCGTGGGAACTCAGAAAAGCCGTCAGACGCAGGCAGAGAGAATGTCCTGACGCCATCAAGATCTGGGCGACAGGCGGCGGCATCTACAGATGGGACACATCCCGCGATCATCACTATACATACGAAGAGATCAAGGCTGTAGTTGACGAAGCTGCGATGAGAGGCATCCCTGTATGGTCGCATACATACGGAAAGACAGGGCCTTCCGTCGAGGCAGGCGTGGACTTCATCATACACGGCTTCGAGATCGATGAGAATGACATGGAAAAGATGTACGACAAGGGCATATGCTTCTGTCCGACGATCAACTTCCTGCCGGCATGGCTGGCGACATATCCGCCGACATATATCCCGGGAGTCCACGATAAGTACGAAGGAGCAACGCTTGTGGATAAGGAGCTTGCAAGGCTCTATGACAACGTCAACAAGGCTTACAAGATGGGCGTCATTATCACGGTAGGCTCCGACAGCTTCAATTCGGATTCCACGCCTTACGGGATCACGGCGATCGGAGAGATCCACAGGTTCGTAGACTGCTGCGGCATGAGCGAGATGGACGCCATCATCGCCGGAACGGCAAACGGGGCAAGAGCTCTTGGCTGCTACCACGTCACGGGATCTATCACGAGAGGCAAGAACGCCGACATGATCATCCTGAACGGAGATCCTCTCAAGAGCATCTACGATATCGATGTGGAAAAGATGGATATGGTGATCAAGGACGGAGAGGAAGTCCTCCGTTACAGGAATGAGAAATAGCGCAGGAGGGCAGAGAAATGGAAAAAAGCTTGAAAGAATTACGCAGGGAACTCGGACAGGTCATTACCAGACAGTATGATTATCCTCCTAACGGAGAAGGCTCGGTAGGATATAAGGGAAACAATCTCTACAGGTTCAAGCTCGAGGATCTGGGAGACATAGAGCTTTTCCTCGCCGAAAGAGCCGAGAACTATAAGCACTCCTACAACATAGACATCCTTGCCCAGGAGATCATCACAGACCTTCTCGATCAGGGCCTGATAGTCTACGGAGGCTACGGCTACAAGCGCCAGCAGCAGGAGAAGCACGGTATCTGACGGCCGGAAGACCGGAACTACTCGCGTATAAGGACGACCTTTTTCTGACTTATGGAAAAGGCCGTCCTTTTTTCGACCACATCGCGGCACAGATCAAGTGTCTTCTGCATCTTGATGACCGTCTTTTCGAGAGCGTCCGTTATCTCGGGATCCTTTTCTCTGGTGTAAAGGGTGAATGCGGAGCTTGTCGTCACCAGCGACTCGACGGCCATGACTTTGCGGTTCTCATGGATCTCGACCTCGTCGGTAAGAAGATCTATGTCGAACAGTATCAGAGGGTTTCTGGATGCCGCCACATCGATCTCGTCGGCGAGACGTATAAGGGCAGCGAGGTAAGGAAGGCATACCGTGGTGCCGTCGGGCATCCGGTAATCGGAAGGGTATTCTTTTTCGTCGTAAAGGTCTGTCTTTCTGTGGCCCCTCGCGACCTGCTTTATCGCGTATATGAACTCTTCGGACGGCATGTCGAACATCGGAGCGTACTTTTCGATGAAGAGGGCGCTGAACTCATTGTGATATGTTCTTACGAAGTCGGCCCTGGTATCATCCGGATGGTCTTTGAAGTACTGCTCTTCGCCGAGGATATCCTTGAACTGCTCGTAGTCTTTCTCGTTTATGCCCATCCCGGAGTCGTGAAGATAACAGGCCATCAGAAGGACGAATATCTCGTTCTTGTTGAGCTTATCGATCTGCCCGGCGCCGATCAGGCGGTTGCACGAATCGATGACTGTAAGGCTGTGCAGTTCGGAGTGGTCCGTGTATTCAGGAAAGAGCCTTCTGTAGTTCGAGAGCATATGTATGCTGATAAAAGCCATATCCCTGAACCTTCTGTGAAGGTCGGGATCGAGTTCCCGCGGTCTGTTCTCGAGCAGATAATCAGTGTTCATGTTCTTGGCGGCTCCTAATGACGTATAAGGTCGACTCTCTTCTGGCTTATGCGGAACTGAGTCCTTTTTTCTACCACATCGCGGCACAGATCGAGGGTGTCCTGCATCTTGACGACAGCCCTGTCGAGAGCATCGAGTATCTCAGGGTCTTTTTCGTGAGTATGAAGGATGAACGAGGACTTCGTCATCTCAAGATGCTCTACCGCCATCAGCTTGCGGTTCTCCTGTATGGATACCTCGTTTGTAAGGAGGTCGATATCGTAGAGTATCAGAGGGTTCCTTGAGGCCGCCACGTCGATCTCATCTGTAAGGCGGATCAGAGCTGCGAGATACGGCAGGCACACCGTGCTGCCGTCAGGCATCCTGTAATCGGCAGGATATTCCTTCTCATCGTAAAGATCTGTCTTTCTGTGGCCTCTTGAGACCTGCTTTATCGCGAACACGAACTCTTCGGACGGCATGTCGAAGAGCGGCGCGTATTTCTCGATGAACAGACCGCTGAATTCATTGTGGTAGGTCCTCACAAAGTCGGCTCTGCTGTCGCCCGGGTGCTCTTTGAAGTACTGCTCGGCACCGAGCCTGTCCTTGAATTCCTCGTAGTCTTTTTCGCCTATTCCCATGCCCACGTCGTGCAGATAGCCCGCCATCAGGAGCACGTAGATCTCGTTCTTGTTGAGTTTGTCTATCTGTTCAAGCCCGATCAGGCGGTTGCACGAATCGATGACCGTGAGGCTGTGCAGCTCGGAGTGATCCGTGTACTCAGGGAAGAGCTGCCTGAATTTTGAAAGTATGCGCTGTGAGATGAACGCTGTGTCCCTGAACCTTCTGTGCAGATCCGGATCGAGCCGGCGCAGACGTTTTTCAAGCATAAAGTCTGTTTCCTGCTCTGTCACGAGGTCGGTCTCTTTGATCGTTATGGTGAGGACGTTGAGCCCCAGAAGGTTCTGATAGCTTACCTCGTCCGCTATGCCGTATACCATCCTGATGCCTATGTTATCGAAGCGCTCGCTGGAGGATATCATCTCCGAATACTCGGCCGGGTCGAACGGTATGCAGTCGTCCTTCATTCTCAGCATTATCTTGTCTTTAAGATAAACGACCCTCGTACTGAGAGAGTGCGGCTTTTTGTCGTGCGTGAAACCGTGCTTTACGACGTTGGCGCCCATCTCTTCGAGGCAGAGAGCCGCATAGAAGGCCGACTTTTCATCCATGTCGTGGGCCTTGCAGAAGGTCTGTATCTTTTCCGACGCTGCGGTGACCTCTTCGATGCTGAACGAATTAAGACTGAGGCAGTCTTCTTCGGACACGCCGAAGTCAGGTCTGAGCAGCATCCACTCATCAACAGTCCGCGGCATGCGACCCCAGTATATATACTCGTATACCGGCAGGGTCATTATCGTGAGTATGATGCCGATCGCGTTGGCGAGCCACACGCCCGGAGCCCCGAGCACCGGGGCGAGCAGGACCGCAGGCACCACCATCGAGATGAAGCCGTCGAATACGGACAGGACGTTCACATACATGTTGTGCCCCGTTGCCTGCATGTAATTCGTCAGCACCTGCGCTATGAGAATGAGCGGTATGCATATACCGAATATCCTGAAGAGCTGCACGGTAAGCTCATACACGTTGGAAGCGGTGTCCGGGAAGAATATCCTCGAGACCAGAGGGGATACGAGGACGGTGAACGCTCCTATCACGCAGGAGATGACGAGCCCCTTTGTAAGGGCCACCTTCAGCACCTTCTTCATCGAATCCTTGTCTTCTTCGCCGAAGAACACGCTCACGAGCATGCGCACTACGGTGCCGCATCCTATGCAGAAGGCCATGAAAAGACCTGAGATCATGTTATATGCAGACAGAGCCGAGAGCCCGTCGTTTCCGGAATAGCGAAGAAGCACGCGGTTGACTGCTATCGTTCTGAAGGACAGGCACAGCACCAGAAGCGCCCCCGGGAATCCTATCTTTACGATGTCCGGCAGATCTTTCCAGTCGATATTATTGCGGTCGTAGCGCAGCTGCGCCTTCGATGTGAAGTAGTAAGGGACGAGTATGAGGAAGTACACCCAGCTGCTTATGCTCGAAGCCAGAGCGAGCCCGAGTATGCCCATGTGAAGGATCGCCACAAAGACGATGTCGAGGACCACATTGGTCACTATCATGCCCGTGACGCCGACGTAGCCGCGCTTCTCCCGGCGCTCCATCTGGAGGAATGAGGAGAGCTGCTGGGACAGCATCATGGGGATCACGCCTATAGCGTAGCCTCTTATATATGAAATGAGAGCCGGTCTGAGCTCTTCGGTGGCGCCGAGGACAGATGCGACAGGGCCCGGTATCAGTAAACCGATCGCTGTCAGTACGGCCGATATGATGAAAGTCGCAGTGAGGTTGAGAGAGAATATCCCCCTTGTCTTTTCGAGATCGCCTTTTCCCATGTAGCGCCCGCACAGCACTGCGCTGCCGCCGAGCATCATGCCGCCTGCAGCGTTGTAGATGTTGATCATGGAATAGTAAAGACCGATGACGCCGACAGTGGAGGAATCGATAAAGCGTCCTGCCATCACTCCGTTGACGATGGAAGTGATGTACCCCATGGCGAATATGAGGATCTGCACCGGCAGCATGCCGAAAAACAGCTTGCTGATCAGCCGGTCGCTGTGATCGTGTAGTGTTGTAACAGCTTTCATTTACTGTCCTCTTGATTCGAAATCATGTACCCTTAAATATTCTTAACTACATAATACATTATTTGGTATACTTTAATGAAGAAAATCAGGAGAAAAAATGGAAAAAGAAAGACTGATATCAATAGTCACTCCGTCGCACGATACCGCTGACGATCTTTTCAGGGCAGCCTTCGATTCCGTAACGGCCCAGACCCTGGACGAGTCAGAGATAGAATGGGTGATAACAGTTCACAATTCAGCGCCGGAGCACCTGGCTTTCGTGAGGGACCTGTGCAAGGGGCACCCGGGTTTTCGCGTGTTCGAACTCAATAACGACAAACATACTGCTTCGAGCCCGAGAAACCACGCTCTCACGAAGGTGACCGGCAAATACGTCACGTTCCTTGACGCGGACGACAGGCTGACGCCGGAATGTCTCGATACCATAGTCAAAGGCATGGAGGAGACAGGGGCTCAGGTAGGAAAGTACCGTTCCGAAAAACTCGAAGAGGATTCTTCGATGATGGAGTTCATGGACAACCGCGTGCGCTTCGATCAGACGAAGCCTCTGATCTGCCTGCACAACGACGATCCCGATGTGCGCAAGCTCATGACCATGGCCAACATGATGATGAGCAGCCAGGTGATAGAAAGGGAATTCATCGAGCGCTGCGGCCTGCGCTTCAGCGAGGATGTGCGCATATATGAGGATGTCATGTTCAACATGGAGTGCCTGTCGCGCGCGGAAACCATAGCGGTATTCCCGCAGCTGATAGGTTACATTTATTACATGCACAGCGGCTCTACGATGCAGGATCTCAGGGCGTCTAGTCCCGAAAAGATACTGGACACATGCCGGGACATAGAAAAGCAGCTCAGGCTCGGAGTCGAGTCAGGGCTTTACATGCGCTATCTCTTCTTCGGACACATGAAACAGATAGCCGACATGATAGAAGCTTCTGAAAAGGAATACGATTTTCCGGCTGAGATAAGGCAGAAGATAAGCGACATGATGGCTCCGTTCTTCGATCTGATAGAGCCTCCTGATCCGGACAGAAAATTCCTGAGCAGGGAAGAGATCGACGCCATCATATCGCACGTAAAAGAAATTATACTGTGTTCAGGATCCTCCCCGGACAGCAGAGGGGCGGGAGATACGACCGACGTTCTGATAGACATACTGCGCTCCGCCGAAGAGTCGGAGATAGGAGAGAACTGGGGCTTTGACAGAATAAGATCCCACGAGGCCTACGAAAACGAGGTCCCGGTAAATACATACGACACATTCTCGCCGATGATAGATCTGATGAGCCGCATAGGCGAGTCGGACATACTGTTCTGCGATCCCGTCGAGGGCTACGCCGTCACTTCGGGAACGATGAACACTCCGAGGTGGATACCGTACACGGAAAGAACGATAGGCGTCTTCAGAGAGATGTTCCGCAACGTTCTCGGCTGCGGCGGGACCGGAGACGGCAGCTGCTTCCTTATCGCCGGCAGCGTAAGAGGAGACAGGCCTCTCGCCGACAGGACCTATCCCGACTCTGTCACAGGGGCGGTCCTCCAGAACATGAGGGGAGAGCTGAAGTATAATTCCCATAAGGGCGGCGAAACCGGGGGCATCAGGCTTACAGGCCCGGAGGAGCTCTACTTCCTCGAAGCGCCTACCGACCCGAGATACCTGAGGCTGCTCTTTGCATTGCTCGACAGGGACGTGAAGCACATAGCGTCCCCTTTCACATGGGCATTGCTCGATACATTCAGATACCTCGAACAGTATCATGAAGAGCTGGTTTCCGACATAGAGAACGGGACGCTGGACGGAGCCCACTGGCTGAGCAGCGAAGAGAAGGAGCTGTACGGATCTCTCTTTTCGGCGGATCCGGAAAGAGCGGGCGAATTGAGAGAGGTTTTCGATAAGGGATTCGATGACCCGGTGATCCGGAGGATATGGCCGGAGTGCAGCCGCGTCACAGCCGGAGGTTCTGCGGCCTTTTCGCACTATACACGTCGCTTCAGGCGCTACGCCGGCGATATCACCATGTCGAACGGCGCCCATGCCGCTTCGGAGTCGCTTGTGGGCATGGCCTGCGGTGACGGCCTTTACCGCCTCTGCGGCGGAGAGAGCTACTTTGAATTCATACCTGAAGATCAGGATCAGGAAAAGCAGAAGGCTCTTGCCGCCGAAGAACTTGAATGCGGAAAGTATTACAGGGTCATCGTGACCGAAAGGGCCGGTCTTTACAGATAT
>CADBFL010000026.1 GCA_902793875.1 uncultured Eubacteriales bacterium
CCCGTTCTCGCCGTATTCGGATATCAATGTAAAGGATACATCGCTAAGAGAAGCTCTGCAGTCGGATCTGTTCACGGCCCTCAGGAGCGGAGACATCCTCTCCGGCGAGCACATCGGAGGATGCGTACTACACGAAAAGAGAGATCAGGTCGAAGCACTGCTGCAGCACTGATGAAAGATTTACCGGCGACATACTCTGCCATGCGCTTTGTGAAGCAGCAAAATGCATAGGCCTGCAGCCTTTCACTGTCACGGCGCAGGTTTGTGTATGATCCATACATTCCGGCCGTTTCATACACAATTCCGCCGATCCGACCGCTGCGAAAAGCACTGAGATGCAGTGATTTGTGTATGAACATATCGATTTCAAAAAACGATACACAGCTTTTCGGAAAAAGTTGTGTATCACTTTTTAATATTGAAGGATCCATACACAAAACAGGCTTCATATGAACTTATACATGCTTTCGCGAAGGTGTTTTTGTGTATGGATCGAGGGAATAACACTGTTGATACACAAGTATAAGGTGCGATTATCTGGCGTAAATCGTTGACAGAGAAGAACGAAGTTATTATATTTGTTATATAACAAGCGTTATATAAAGAAGAGGGGGAGATTCCACATGCCGCCGAAAGTAAAAGTGACTAAAGAGATGGTGCAGGACGCCGCTTTCGATATCGTGCGCTCGGACGGGCACGAGAACCTGAACGTCAGGGCTATAGCAGACCGCCTGGGATGCTCGACGCAGCCTGTACTCTACAACTTCAGAACGATGGAAGATATACGCGATGCCGCCTATGAAAAGGCAGACGCGTTCCATACGTCATACATCATGCCGAAGGAGACGGACGAAGACCCGATGCTGGCGCTCGGCCTCAATTATGTGAGGTTCGGTCACGAAGAGAGCAATCTCTTCCGCTTTCTGTTTCAGACGGACAAGTTCAGGGGCATGGACATGGACGATCTGATGAGCGATCCGGATCTGTCCGAGGTGATAGGAATAATGGCTGCAGGGCTGGGAACAGATACCGCCGAGGCAGGGGAGATGTTCAGGACGTTCTTCTGCGCTGCCCACGGCCTTGCGAGCCTCCTTGCGAACAATGCGATGGATTATGACGAGGAGGAGAGCAGGAACATGCTGACCTCTGTATTCTACGGGATGATCGCATCACGGAAAGGAAAATGAAAGAGATGACAAAACTGCGTGAACTGTACAAGAAGAACGGGATCCTGTTTGCACTGCTGTGGATCATTCTGTACTGCGGCATAATGACGCCTGTTATAGGGAAACATGGCGAAGACAGCATTGTTATGATGCTGGCGCTGCTCATTGTTGCCGGCCTCATATTCGGCTTTATTAAAGCGAACCGTCTGGAGGCGGAGACCGGACTTGACGGTTGGCCGAAAGACACACGGAGATATCTGTATTTCATCCCGATGTGGATACTCGCGACCGGCAATCTTTGGGGAGGAGTGAGCCTGAATTACAAAGGCGCGGGACAGGTGATCGCGATACTGTCCATGCTGCTCGTAGGCTTCATAGAAGAGATGATCTTCAGGGGATTTCTCTTCAGGGCGCTTCTGAAGACGAACAGTGTCTTATCTGCGGTCATCATCTCGGCAGCCACCTTCGGGATGGGACATCTGGTCAATCTGCTTTCGGGACAGGCGACTAAAGAAACTGTGATACAGGTGTTCTTTGCGATATCACTCGGGTTCGTCTTTACGATGGTCTATTACAAGAGCGGAAAGCTGCTTCCGTGCATCATAGCACACAGTCTGATCGATGCTTTTTCGACGGTCGCGGCAGACAGTCAAATGGGGGACATGATCTACGTATGGACGACTATAATAGTGTCGGCGGTTTACTGCATATATCTGTGGAAACTGCCGGGGAACGGTTTTGAGGAGGACAGAAATGAGCAAAAGTGACTGTGTGATCCGTCCGGAAAGAAAAGAAGATGAAAGGGCGGTCGAGGAACTTATCAGGGAATCTTTCTGGAACGTCTACCGTCCGGGCTGCAGCGAGCATTACGTGATGCATGTACTGAGAGACGACCCTGACTTTGTGAAGGAACTTGATTTTGTGATGGAACTGGACGGACGACTCATTGGACAGAACATCTTCATGAGGGCGGTCATAAACGGCGATGACGGAAAAGATGTGCCTGTCCTTTCGATGGGCCCTATATGCATCGCAAACGATCTGAAGCGCAAAGGATACGGAAAAAAACTGCTCGACTTTTCGCTTGAGAAGGCGGCAGAGATGGGCTTCGGCGCCGTGCTCTTCGAGGGCAATATCGATTTCTACGGCAAGAGCGGGTTCAGCTATGCAAGGAACTTCGGGATCAGGTATCACGATCTGCCTGAAGATGCCGATGATTCGTTTTTCCTCTGCAGGGAGCTGATCCCGGGATATCTTGATGATGTGACCGGAGTGTACCAGACGCCGAAAGGATATTATGTGGATGATAAGGACGTGGAAGAGTTCGACAAAGACTTCCCTCCGAAGGAAAAACTGAAGCTTCCCGGCCAGATATTCTGATACAATAAAAAACAGGGTGTAAGGTCAGGATGTCTCTGCCCGGGGAATGAGACGAAGAGTATGGAGGAAACTGATATGAAAAGTGAAGCGGTCATCGTAGGCGAAGGGACTGAGTACCCTCTGAACGGACTGCTGACGCTGCCGGACGATCTGTCCGCGCCGGTGCCTGCTGTAGTGATGGTTCACGGCTCGGGACCGAGCAACATGGATGAGAAGGTCAGAAAGCTCACGCCGTTCAAAGATCTGGCGGACGGGCTCGCTAAGCGAGGGATAGCATCGATCAGATACGACAAGCGCACCTTCGCTCATAAATTCAAAATGATGAAGATCAAGGATCTCACGGTGCGCGAGGAAACGATAGACGACGTGCTCCTTGCACTGGACATCCTGAGAAATGATCCCCGGATCGACAGCAGCGAGCTCTTCATACTCGGCCACAGCATGGGAGCCATGCTCGCGCCGAGGATAGACGCCGAAGGAGGCAACGTCAGGGGTCTTGTGATGATGGCCGGAACGCCGCACCGCCTCGAGGACATCGTGCTCAGACAGATCGGAAAGGCCGGAGGAGACAGGCCTTTTATGAAGTGGGCCATGGGAAAGATGGCGGGCTCGTACGAAAAGAAATTCGAAGGGCTGTACGGTCTGAGCGATGAAGAGGCAAAGAAAAAGAAATTCTCCGGAGGCATGACTCTCTGGTATTTCAAAGAGATGGGAAGGAAGACCGCCGCGGACTATCTTCTTGAGAATGACAAGCCGGTCCTGATCATGCAGGGCGGCATGGATGTGCAGGTAGAGGCTGCAGACGATTTCGAAGCCTTCAAAGAACTGCTGGCAGACCGTAAAAACACCGAGTACAGACTGTACCCGTACCTCGATCACGCATTTGTCACAGCGCTTTCCGATGACTTTACAAAGGGAGCAAGGGAATTCGCTCTCGAGCGCCATATCTGGCCTGAAGTGTTCGACGACATAGCGGAGTTCATAAAAAGATGGGCGTGAGAAATTGAAAGACAGAGCCGTTTTCACCGAAGCGGCTCTTTATTATTGGCGCAAAAAATGAGATAATATCCGATAATACAAGACATATACAGGAAGGAATGAAGAAAGACATGAGAAAAGGTCTCAGAAGCGTTTACGACGACCTCTACGGCTCGGGCAGCAGCGATCTCGAGATGCACGCGGATACATCGGGAGCGCCGGCGCAGCCATTCAACAGGAACGCGGTGCCTGAGGTCGAGACCGAGGTCGTTACAGAGACTCAGCAGCCGATGGCGACCGCGACTGCATCATCAAAAAAAGAGCCGGAAAAGCCGAAAGAGCCTGAAAAGTCCGGGATGGAGGAGCTGAACGAGCTCATCGGACTGAAGACGGTGAAACACGACGTCGAAGAGATGATCAGTCTCGCCAAGGTCAGAAAGATGCGCGAAGAAAAAGGCATGAAGACTGCTCCTGTTTCGCTGCATCTGGTGTTCTCCGGGAATCCGGGAACGGGCAAGACGACGGTCGCCAGGATACTCGCAAAGCTGTACAAGGAGATCGGCATACTGTCCGAGGGCCAGCTCGTCGAGACCGACCGCTCGGGACTCGTAGCGGGCTACGTCGGCCAGACCGCCATCAAAACAAAAAAGAAGATAGATGAAGCCATGGGCGGAGTGCTCTTTATCGACGAGGCGTACATGCTCAATCAGGAGGGCGAGAACTACGGCCAGGAGGCTATAGACACCATCCTCAAAGCCATGGAGGACCACCGCGATGAGTTCATAGTCATTGTCGCCGGGTATACCGATCTGATGAGGGAGTTCATCGACAGCAATCCGGGCCTGAAGTCGAGATTCAACAAGTTCTTCGAGTTCCCGGACTATACTGTGGATGAGCTGCAGCAGATATTCGATCTGCAGTGCAAAAAATACCAGTACAAGCTGGACGAGGATGCGGAGAAAGCCGTTAAGGAAGAGATAATAAAACTGGAGGCCGAAAAAGGGGAGAATTTCGCGAACGCCAGGGAGGTGCGAAACCTCTTCGAAAAGATCATCACGAACCAGGCGACAAGGGTAGCAGCCATAGAAGATGTGGACGAGGAGACGCTCTCGACCATCACGATGGAAGACCTTAAAGACCTTGATGATCTTTCGGCCCCGGGAAAAACGACAAAGCCGAAGAGCGATGAGGAGCTCGGAGAGATGATCGACGGCATCCTGAAGGATGTTCCGGAAGAAAAAAAGAAGAAAAGGGACTTGATACCGAAAACGATAATAAGACGGTAAGGGACGATGAAAAGGATCACGGAAAAAAGGGATATCGTACCGGACAGCAGGAGCGGCATTGATTATGCTGCTCTTTTTCATTTGCGCGGAGCATCCTGATGCATGCTGCAGTTCCCGGATCTGCGGAGGCCGGAATCCCGAGGAGGAGAAAAAGATAAAAGGAGAGTGGAATGAAAGACTTCAGCTGGGAGTGCAGAACAAAGGTAAGGTTCGGACAGGGCTGCGTCAGGGAATATCTGGCGGAGTTCGTAAAGGAGTTCGCTCTGCCGGGCAGGAATATCATGATCGGCTACGGAGGCGGCTCGGTCAAAAGGAACGGCTCGTATGATGACGTCGTGTCCGTTCTCGGGTCCCTGGGATACAGCAGGGACGGCGACGCCGGCGAGGGCCGCATGATAGTCGAGTTCCCGGGAATAATGTCCAATCCGACCCTCAGGAGGATGAAAGAGGGCGCCGAGCTGGCTTCTCTCATGGATGTGGGGCTGATCATCGGCATAGGCGGAGGATCCGTCATGGACTGCTGCAAGGCGATATCCGTGCAGGCGGCTTATCCCGGCGATGCCTGGGAGGACTTCTGGATGAAGGGCCTTCCGATGAAGCACGATATCATCCCGTGCGGAGTGGTCGTCACCATGCCGGCTACCGGGAGCGAAGTCAACGGCTGCGCGGTCCTGACCAACGAGGAGACAAAGATAAAATGCGACAGGGACTACCCGGAGATGAACCCGCTCTTCGCCCTGATGGACCCGGTATACACTCTTTCGATGCCGGAAAGACAGCTGAAAGCAGGCACATTCGACATTTTTTCGCATATAATGGAGACGTACTTCAGCCGGCCGCTCGGCGACAACCCGGCGGACGATGTGTCCGAAGGTCTGATGAGAGGACTTGTAAGGGACTTCAGGAAGGCGGCCGCCGATCCTGAGGACATGACGGCCAGGAGCAACATAATGTGGACGGCGTCGCTTGCAGAGAACCGCATCATAAAGACCGGAAAGTCCAAAGACTTTCAGGCGCACAACATGGAGCACCAGCTCTCGGCATATACCGACTGCAACCACGGAGAGGGGCTCGCTGTTCTGCACCCGGCATACTACAGGCACATATGCGGAGACGGCCTGTATAAGTTCGCGCGTTTTGCCGAGAATGTCTGGGGCCTGAGCCCGGATGACTACGAAGAAACAGACGATCTGGCGCTCGCGGGGATAGACGCTCTTGCGGATTTCATAAAAGAGATGGGACTTCCGTCCACCCTGAGAGAACTCGGTTTCGGAAATGAAGAGAGGGCGCTTCTGCCCGAGATAGCGGAGTCGTGCTTCATCTCGGAGGGCGCTTTCAGGCAGCTGACACACGAAGAGATACTTGAGATATATGAGGAGTGCTGGTAATGGGCATTATTGCAGGATTCATGGTGCCTCATCCGCCGATGATAGTTCCGCAGGTCGGAAGGGGCGGCGAGGCGCAGGTGGAAGACACCGTAAAGGCATATGAGAGGGTCGCGGATGAGATCGCGGAGCTGAGACCGGAGACGATAGTCATTACGAGCCCGCATTCCGTGATGTACGCGGATTACTTTCACATCTCGCCGGGAAGCGGCGCGAAGGGGGATCTTGCTTCGTTCAGAGCCCCTGGGGTAAAATTCGACGAAAGATACGATGAAGAACTTATCGGAGAGATATGCAGGCTCGCGGATGAAGAGGATTTCCCTGCGGGCACCCTCGGAGAGCGGGATCCTTCTCTCGACCACGGAACGATGGTGCCGCTGTGGTTCATAAGAAACAGGTACAAAGAGGGAAAGATAATACGCATCGGGCTTTCGGGGCTGCCTCTTATCGATCATTACAGGCTCGGGCAGATCATACAGAAAGCGGCTGAGAACACCGGCCGCAGGACGGTATTCGTCGGAAGCGGGGACCTCTCGCATAAGCTGCAGGACTACGGCCCTTACGGCTTCGCGCCGGAAGGCCCCGAGTACGATGAACGCATCATGGATGTGATGGGAAGGGCGGCCTTCGGCGAGCTCTTCGATTTCGACGAGGGCTTCTGCGACAGAGCGGCGGAATGCGGTCACCGATCCTTTGTCATAATGGCCGGAGCTTTCGACGGTCTCGCCGTAAAGGCTGAGAAGCTGGTCCACCAGGATGTGACCGGGGTCGGCTACGGCATATGCTCATTCTATCCGGAAGGACCTGATGAAAGCAGGCGCTTTCTCAGAACGAGGCTCGATGATCTCGAAAAGGAGATAACGGACAGACACGCGAACTCGGATGAATACGTCAGGCTGGCCTATGCGTCTGTCGAGGCGTATGT
This sequence comes from uncultured Eubacteriales bacterium, assembly GCA_902793875.1. Taxonomy (GTDB): domain Bacteria; phylum Bacillota; class Clostridia; order Peptostreptococcales; family Anaerovoracaceae; genus Crickella. Next base: position 7,121 of record CADBFL010000026.1, read on the forward strand.
CAGCGGGAGAAAGACCATCCCTGTCCCCGAAGGTCTTCCGGAGGAGCTTACGGGCAGGAGGGCGGGAGCCTTTGTATCGATACACGAACACGGAGCTCTCCGCGGATGCATAGGGACCATAAGTCCGACGAGGTCCTCGCTCGCCGAAGAGATTATCGCCAACGCGATAAGCGCATGCTCGCGGGATCCGAGGTTCTCCCCGATAAGACCGGACGAGCTGCCGTGGCTCGAGATCAGCGTGGATGTGCTCGGAGAGCCGGAGGACATAGATTCAAAGGACATGCTCGATGTGAAGAGATACGGCGTGATAGTCACATCAGGCAGGAAGAGGGGGCTGCTGCTGCCTGACCTCGAAGGCGTCGACACGGTCGATCAGCAGATAGACATAGCAAGGCAGAAGGCGGGCATACATAAATTCGAGAAGTACAGCCTGCAGAGATTCGAAGTCATAAGGCATTACTGATATGGCGGGATGTGAAGTCTGTTTCAGACACTGCGAGATACCCGAAGGGGGGACCGGCTTCTGCGGAGCCAGGACCTGCGAGGGAGGCGTGGTAAAGGCCGCGAATTACGGCCTTGTCACTTCGCTCGCCCTCGACCCTGTAGAAAAGAAGCCTCTTTCGAGGTTCCGTCCCGGCTCAATGATAATCTCGGCCGGAAGCTATGGCTGCAATCTGAGATGCCCATTCTGCCAGAACAACAGCATCTCATGGTCGGATGAGGCCTTCGCTCTTGCCGGCAGGGTCCCGTACATGCCTCCTGAGAAACTCGCTGCCATAGCGGAAGCGGCTGTCCCTGATGGGAACATCGGAGTCGCGTTCACATACAACGAGCCTCTGGTCGGATACGAATATGTCAGGGACACGGCGAAGCTCGTTCACGAGGCGGGCCTTGTGAATGTGCTGGTGACAAACGGCACGGCAGAGCTCAGCGTGCTCGAAGAGCTCGCGCCGCACATCGACGCCATGAACATAGACCTGAAGGGCTTTAGCGGCTCATACTACAGGGACCTTCTCGGAGGGGATCTTTCGATTGTGAAGGATTTCATCAGAGAAGCCGTGAAGGTCTGCCACGTCGAACTCACGACCCTGATCATCCCCGGAGAGAACGATTCCGAGGATGAGATGAGGGAGATGACTGCGTGGATAGCAGGACTCATGGACGGAGAAGGCAGGGTGACTGGAGCAGAGATCCCGCTGCACATCTCGAGGTTCTTCCCGCAGTTCAGGATGACCGACAGAAGAGCGACCGATGTGAGACATATATACAGGCTCGCGGATATCGCCCGTGAGAAGCTGAGATACGTATATACCGGAAACTGTTAGGAGAACGACATGGATAAAAGCACGATCGATTACTACAACAGAAATGCCGACCGCTACTACTGGAACACGGTAGGAGTGGACATGGACGCTTTCAGAAAGAAATTCGCGTCATACCTGCCGGGCGAAGCATCGGTGATCGACATGGGATGCGGAAGCGGGCGGGACGTCATGGCTTTCTCCGATATGGGTCATGACGCGGCCGGCCTCGACGGAGCAAAGGAGCTTCTGAAGCTTGCAGAAGAGAGGCTCGGGATCAGAACGGTCTGCGCCGACATGTCGGAGTATAAAGCGACGGCTCCGTTCGACGGCATATGGTGCTGCGCGTCTCTCATCCATCTGAACGATGAAGAAAAAGCGCGCTTTTTCAGCAACCTCGACCGCAATCTCAGGCCGGGCGGAGTATTGTTCATATCTGTAAAAGACGGCATAGTCACAGGCAGGGACAGCGACGGAGTCTACACATGCAACTGCACCGGAGAAGAACTCGGGAAATACCTCGAAGACGCCGGCTGCGAGCTGCTCGACAGCAAGGTGACTGCAGACGCGATGGGAAGAAGCGGCGTCAGATGGATCAACGTATTTGCGAAAAAGAAATGAGGCCGGAAGCAGCTCATGAGCGATAAGACAGCGGAACTGAAAAGGATACTTGAACGGGCGAGGCGCATAGTCTTCTTCGGAGGCGCGGGCGTATCGACTGCGAGCGGCATACCCGACTTCCGCTCGGAGGACGGGCTGTACTCTGCAGACTGCGGAGGAGTCCCTCCTGAAACCATACTCAGCGCGACTTATTTTGCGCTCCATACGGCTGAGTTCTTCGATTTCTACCGGAAGCACATGGTGCATCCCGGAGCAAAGCCGAACGTCGTCCACAGATATCTGTACGGACTCGAAAAGGAGGACCGGCTCCGCGGCATAGTGACGCAGAACATCGACGGCCTGCATAAGATGGCGGGCAACAAGAGGGTGTATGAGCTGCACGGCAGCGTGCATGAGAATTACTGCGTTGACTGCGAGGCGTCATATCCTCTCGAAAAGATCATGGAGAGCGAAGGCGTGCCCCGCTGCGACAGCTGCGGCGGCATAATAAAGCCCTGGGTCGTCCTTTACGGGGAGATGCCCGATAAATACACCGGCATAGGCGCCTGCAGGGAGATATCCGGCGCCGACTGCCTGATCGTCGCCGGGACGTCGCTTCAGGTCGAGCCTGCGGCATCGTATATCGACTGTTTCAGCGGCAGGGACCTCGTCGTGATAAACAAAGAGCCGACGCCCGCTGATGAAAGGGCAACGCTCGTCATAAGAGGCGATGTTGCAGAGGTCTTCGGAGAACTCGGATAAGCAGCCGGATGAGAAGCGCCGCGGCGCTTCTTTTTTGTGCGGGCGATTTGTCGCATGGCGGGCGACCACTGCTCTCCTTGCCGGTGCTAAGATGCGCATGAAGGATAAAACTGCGCATCAAAGGTGAAGGAGGAATGAAATGAGCAAGGATAAAAAGGATAAGAGGAACGAAAACAAAAGAGTGGAAGTGGTATTCATCATGGACCGCAGCGGCTCCATGGCAGGACTCGAGGCCGATACCATTGGAGGCTTCAACTCGATGCTCGAAAAGCAGAAGAAGGAAGAGGGGGAGGTCATCTGGTCGACAGTGCTCTTCGATCACGTGTCCGAGGTGGTGCACGACAGAGTGTCCATCGACAGGGTGGATGAGCTCGATGAGGACACATACTTCGTCAGAGGAAGCACTGCGCTGCTTGACGCCGTCGGCGGAGCCATACGCCACATCGGGAATGTCCATAAATACGCAAGGGAAGAAGACAGGCCCGAAAAGACGGTGTTCGTGATCACGACCGACGGGATGGAGAATTCCAGCGTGATATACGACTACGCAAAGGTAAAGCGCATGATAAAAAGGCAGCAGGAGAGATACGGCTGGGAATTCATATTCCTCGGGGCGAATATCGACGCCGTCGGCGTTGCGGGCAGGATAGGCATCAGCGAAGAAAGGGCCGCGAGATTCCACAATGACGGAGCGGGCATAGCAGTGAATTTCTCAGCTGTATCCGAGACCATCAGAGGAGTGAGGGCCAAAGGCGTGATATGCGAGGAATCGCTCGACGCCATACGAAAAGATTACAGCTCGAGATAACGGGATAATAAGAAGTTCCGAAAACATGACAGTATTTGGTGTAAAATAAGCATGCAGAAAGCCGGCATGTCCACGGGGGCGTGCCGGCGTCCGGAGGTACCGAATGGCATTACAGATAATACGGAACAACATAGTGAATGTGGAGGCCGACGCCATAGTCAACACCGCCAATCCGGCCGTCGCTGTCGGGCCCGGAGTCGACGAGGCCGTATATACGGCTGCGGGATGGGACCGGCTGATCGAGGCAAGACGGGTCATAGGTCCGATGGAGCCGGGGCAGGTCGCCGCGACTCCGGCGTTCGATCTTCGTGCAAAGTACATCATACACGCGATCGGTCCTGCCTGGAGAGGCGGCGGGTACGGAGAGAGGGATACCGTGGCAAAGTGCTACAGCGGAGCTCTTGCTCTCGCGCTCGAACTCGGATGCGAGTCGATAGCATTCCCTCTCATGGCGACCGGCACTTACGGATTTCCGAAGGATGAGGCTCTTAAAACAGCGATAAGAGAGATAAGCACATTCCTTCTCGACAACGAGATGGAAGTCATGCTCGTTGTCTACGACAAGGAGTCTTTTGAAGTATCCGGCAAGCTCTTCGCAGACATAAAGTCCTACATCGAAGAGGATGAGATAAGGGAGGGCATGCGTTATCTCAGCGACATGCAGACGGCCGGCAGCTTCGGCGGACGATCGGGCAGGAGGAAGGCAATGCGCGATCGCGGCGGAAGGATGCTGTCGCGAGCAGAGGAGATCCCGGTAAATCTTTCGCAGGATAGAATGGCTGATCTGCAGTCATACGAGGTCGAAGAGCCCGACGTGATGCTGCCCGATCGTTATCCGGATATGGTAAAACAGTTCAGTGCTGAAGAGGACCTGCTGGATGAGCGCCTCCTGCACATGGACAAGACTTTCCAGGAGCATCTCTTCTGGCTCATAGACCACAGAGGCATGACGGATCCCGAAGTGTACAAGAAAGCCAATATAGACAGAAAACTTTTTTCGAAGATCAGGAGCGACATCAATTATTCGCCGTCGAAGAAGACCGCCCTGGCGCTTGCCATAGCGCTCGAGCTGAGCATGGACGAGACCATCGACCTTCTCGGAAGAGCGGGGCTCGCGCTGTCTCCTTCGATCAGATTCGACAAGATCATCGGATACTGCATAGAGCACGGCAACTACGACATATACGAGATAAACAACGTCCTCTTCAAATACGACCAGCCGCTTCTGGGCGCATAGGGCGCGGATATCCTGACAATACAAAACCGCTGCGCGGCGATGGACGCTGCGCAGCGGTTTGCCGCTTTTTCAGTTCCTGTGACAGACAGGCATCAGGATTCGCTTACGTATCCTCCGTTGTTTCCGGATATCCAGCCGATCCAGGTCTTGCCCTTGTTGAGAGTCTGCACCGCATATGCTCTGGCTTCGGCATCCTCCGAGTCTTCGCCTTCTTCAGGCTCCGGAGTGATTATGATGGCTGTGCTGTCCTTGTCCTTCTTTGCTTCTTCGATATCCACGCTCGGATCCTTGAGGATGAGATAGTCGCCGTCGACTGTCCACTCTATCTCCTTGACAGTGCCCTTGCTGTAGAGCTTAGCCTTGCCTCCCTTGAGATCGTAATTGCAGTATGTCACGCTGCCGCCGAGACCGTAGTCATCCTTGGTCACGTATTCAGTGTTGTCGATGAGCACGAGAAGGTTGTCTCTTGCGAAGTCGTTTTCGAAATCGGAAGTATGGTACATCTCGTCCTCTTCGTTATACTTCCATGTGCTGCCTTCAAGAGCGATCTCTGAATACCTGACATTTACAGTCGTTGCAGGGTCCTCGCTTACAGGGCCCGGCTCATCGTTGAAGTAGAACTTCGTGTAGTCGTTAGGAGTCGTTCTGAGACCTTCGTTCTTGATGGTCGCAGGGACCTTGCTGCCGTAGATGATGCCGGTGTGTTCAACGTTGACAGCTCTTGTATCGTCTCTTCCGTACATGCCTTCGACGTCATCGAGATACATCTGGTCGATATGATCGATATCGTACCAGTCGAACATCTTATCGGCTCCGATGTAGTTATCGGTCGTGTGGCTCATTCCCCAGTGGATGAATATGGCGTCAAAAAGCATCGAGAATTTGACGAACGGCGGACGCGCGCTCCTCGTAGGTCCGATGACCTCAGGAAGCTTGGTGTCGTCGGCATAGAACCAGAGCATCCTGGTTATGCCGCCCTCGACCTCTGCCTGGAGAACCATGTCAGGGGAGTATTCAGGATCGTCCATCCCCCACTGAGGCCTCGCGTCAGGAGCGTTCTCGACCACGAATGCCACGTTGCGTCTTTCGAGAGCTGAAGTGTCGAA
>CADBFL010000027.1:0-1338 GCA_902793875.1 uncultured Eubacteriales bacterium
GAAGAGATGTACAGGATGACGATGCAGTACGCGCTCGGCATCATGATATGCACGCCGCTCGGACTCGTGTCGTCTGTCGGGACCTATCAGCTGCAGATCGCAGGCAAGATGAAGGCCCTGATGGGATTGTCTGTCATCGAGGGCGTGTCGAACCTCGCCTTCGACCTCCTGTATACAGGCGTGTTCAAAATGGGGATCGCGGGCACGGGCTACGGAACGGCCACGGCGAATCTCATCAGATGCGCGCTTACGGTCGCGTACCTGTACCGCTGTACGGACATGCTCAGGAGCGATACGAAGAAGGTCAGCTTTGCCGAGGTAAAGAGCATACTCTCGGTCGGAGTGCCTGACGCCTCATACATGCTGATCATAGCTTTCCAGAATTATCTGATCATGAAGATACTTCTCGCCGCATTCGGGACGGACGGAGGCGTCATCAAGGGCGTGTGCACGCTTTGCTTCAGCATCACGAACGTACTCATCAGCGGGATAGCCGGGAGCATGAGGCCCCTTATGGGCCTTTACGCCGGAGCCGATGACAAGGCAGGGCTTCACATACTGATGAAGCAGGGATCGCGGCTCAACCTGATAAGCGCGGGGCTGGCTACACTGGTGATCGAGCTTCGCCCTGAGTGGTTCTATGCCATAAACGGCGTTAAGGACATTCCTGAGGACGGTCTCCTGTGCGTCAGGCTGTTCGCGCTGTACTTCGTCCTTAAGGGCTTCGACTTCCTGCTCAGGATGTATCTCAGCAACCGGAAAGACTCCGGATACGCAACAGCGCTCACCGTCATCGGCAACGCTACGCTGCCGCTGTTTGCTTTCATACTGTGGAAGGCGGCTCCGGCTCCGTATATATTCCTGGCATATCTTGCAACTGAGATCGTGGTGTTCGTGATGTCGTACGTCAGATACCGCGGCTGGCTCGAAAAAGACAGAAAAGAGATCGAAGAGAACGGCCACGATATCGTGCTGTACATGACCGTTCATCCTGAAGAGGCCGTCGAGGCGTCCAGAGAGCTCAGAAGCTATGCAGAGAAGCACGGGATAAGCAAGAGGATCGCGTACCGCGCGGCGCTGTGCATGGAGGAGATGGTCGCCTACGCAAGGGCGGCGGAGGCCATAGACCCGATAATGAAGCTGATCGAAGGAAGCGAAGCGGAAAAGAAACTCGCCGCTGTCGTGACCATGGGAGGAACGGCCCCGTGGGCGGAAAAAGTGATGAAGGATATATCCGACAGGCTGAGCGTAGAGGTCATAGTGAGATTCAAGGGCGAACACGAGGCCATATTCATCGAACTCGATGACGGCAGGTGCATCGCGCTGGACACGAGCGAG
>CADBFL010000027.1:1398-23990 GCA_902793875.1 uncultured Eubacteriales bacterium
CTGTGACGCAGAGAAGCGTTTTATCCAGTCGATCGTGCCGGCAAGATCGTTTATGAAGAAGGTCGGGTCATACTGATCCGCGGACGGAATGTCGCGGCTGCTCTGGCAGCCGATGATGTCGAAGCCGGCCCGGCATCCGGATGAGAGCATCTTCGAGGCAAGCTGTATGAACTGCCTGTTGCAGTATCTGTTGCCTGTGATGAAGAGGAGCTTTTCCGATGCGGAAAGAGGCTGCTTTCTGAGATAAAAGTCAAGGCTGTCGAAGGTGTCGGCGCGCCTTAGATGCGGCTCTGTGGACGGAGCCGCAAACACTCTGTACGCGCGGCCGTCCGGGGCGTCCTGAAATGTCCTGATGCATGAGACGCTGTTGAGGTTCCTGTCGCTTGCGAAGTCGTCTTCGTATTTCAGGGGGTCGAGTCCGAAAGCGTTCGCCACGGCCTCGGCCATTACGCCGAATTCGGTCTCGCAGGCAGAGCTGAACTTCGATGAAACTCTCTCCGCAGGATTGACGGGACGGTAGCAGGCTATGCCGTCGATGCTGAGGGTATTCCCGTTTACAAGAGACGGCGCCCTCAGAGCCCTGATGTTGCAGGCGTTTAGGCTGCCGCCGAGTATGATGATCCGGCTGCAGCCACCGTTCAGCGGCTCGCTGATATCCAGAGCGCCGAGCTCTCTCAGGAGAGGATAGAGCCCGTACCTGAGTTCCATGAGCTCCGCGCGAGACTTCATGGCCTGCTCTTCGATGACCCTGCCGTCTTCGGACTTTCTGGCGCCGAACAGCGCGCCGAGACTGTCCGGGCCGCATCCAAGCAAAGAGCAGATGCCTGAAAGGGCATCCGACTCCATGAAAGAGGCGAACTGCTTATTGAGACGGCTGATCTGCTCTTCGCGGCTTAGCGAAGAGTCAGGCATGGTGAAACGTATCATAATGGGAGTATAGCACATTGATATACATGGTTGGTATAGGGGGCGCCAGCATGTCCGGCCTGGCCCTCATACTAAGAGAAAAAGGATATGAGGTCAGAGGATCCGACACTATGGACAGCGCGAATGTCCGCATGCTGAGAGAGCGGGGCATAGAGGTCTGCCTGGGCGCAGACACAGACGCGGTAAGATCCGCCGAACTGGTCGTGTATACTGCCGCCGTATCCGAAAACGACCCGGAGCTCAGGGCGGCCCGGGAAGCCGGGATACCCGTGATCGGAAGAGCCGAGCTGCTCGGAAGGATATCTTCTGATTTCGGACAGGTTGCTGCGATATGCGGCACGCACGGAAAAACCACGACGACATCCATGACCGCGCAGATAATGGTCGAATGCGGAATGGATCCGTCCGTACATATAGGAGGCGTCCTTGACGCGATAGGAGGAGGCGTAAGGCTCGGACACAGCGATATATTCCTGACCGAGGCGTGCGAGTACAGGCGAAGCTTCATGAGTCTTGAGCCTGATCACATAGTCATCCTCAACATAGATGAGGACCACCTTGACTACTACAGGGACATAGGCGAGATAGAGGAAGCCTTCGGGGATTTTCTCAGAAAACTGCCTGATGACGGCTGGGCGCTCGGATACGGAGAGGACCCGAGGATCATGAGGCAGCTCGAAAAACTGCCGTGCGACTACGAGACCTTCGGCATTTCGGGCATATGCGACTACCACATGAACAATATCGTCGAGGATGAGCTGGGATATGTCAGCTTCGACATGTGTTATCACGGCGACGCATTCGGAAGGGTGGAACTGTCGGTGCCGGGAGCATTCAATGCCCTGAACGCGCTCGCTGCTCTGGCCCTGTGCCATCACATGGGAGCGTACATGGATCTTGCCGTCAGCGCAGCATCCTCTTTTACCGGCGCGCGCCGGAGATTCGAGAAGACCGGAGAACTGAACGGAGCCGAGCTCTTCCATGATTACGGCCATAATCCTGCTGAGATGAGGAACGCGGTGTACATCGCCAGAAGGCGGTGCAAAGGAAAGCTCTGGGTCGTGGTGCAGCCTCATACCTACAGCAGGGTCAAGACTCTGTTTGACGGCTATCTCACATGCACTCAGGGTGCCGACGTGACGCTGGTAACGGATATCTTCGCGGCAAGGGAGACCGATCCCGAGGATATCGATTCGGGCATGATCGTGGAGGCGATGAAAAAACGCGGTGTGAACGCGATACACACTCCGGGATTCGAAGATGCAGCGAAGCTGATCAGAGAAGGCGCCTCAGAAGGGGATCTCGTGATCACCATGGGCTGCGGAGACATATATAAGCTGAACGGAATGCTTTCGGAAAAAACGGAGGAAGAATAATGTCGTACCTGGATGATCTCAGTGAATACGAGCAGCTGCTGGGAGAAACCATAAGGGCAAAGAAAAAATATCTTGCTTCGGCGCTCGTGTCCGAGGCGGAGGAGTGCATTTCCATGATCGGCGGAGCTTCGGACCATGAGGCCTACACCGGGAGGGTCCTGCCGTACTGGGAGAAGTTCGGATATGTGCCGGAGGAGATCTGGTTTCAGCTTGCCGGCTCGCGCGACAATGAAATGGACCCCGGGTGCATGCCGCATGATCTTTTGTACAATGAGATCATGCCGTATCTGAACAACATGCAGTTCGCAGATGCGGTGACGGACAAAACGTATTATGAGATGTGGTTCCCCGATGCAAGACAGGCAAGGACCATATGCTGCAGGGCGGCAGGCATATATTACGACGGGGGGATGAACATCATCAGCAGAGAGGAAGCGCTCGGGCTGTGCATGGACAGCGCATGCGAGATATTCATAAAGCCTTCGATCTACACCAGCGCCGCCAGAGGTATCAGCATGACGGATACCCGCTGCGCGGATATCGGAGATCTGGAAGTGATCTTTGAAAAAACGGGGATGAACTTCATAGTCCAGCAAAAGATAGAGATGCACCCGGAACTTGCGGCGCTGAACCCTGATTCCGTGCCTGTCGTACGGATAAATTCCCTTCTCATGGACGATGAGGTCCACATACTGTCGGAGGTCCTGAGAACAGGCGCCAAAGGGGGAAAAGTTCCTTTTCAGGAAAAAGGCGGCTATTACACCGAGATACTGAAGGATGGCAGCCCCTGCGATAAGGTGCTGTTCGTGGCGCATCATGAAAGTGATAACGGATGGTCGCGGGAACTCTCATGGAGAAGTGCGCGGGAATACGGATATTTTGACGGAAGCTACAGGGTGCCGATGATGGACAGGATGCGCAGGCTGGCAAAAAAGCTCCATCCCCGCCTGGCGCGCTTCAGATACATAGGATGGGATATTACACTGGACAGGGACGGCGAACCCGTGCTGATAGAAATCAATCTGGCTCCGGGCATACTGTGCGGACAGGTCTCGATATGCACGCCTGTGTTCGGAGACATGACCGACAGGGTCCTTGAGGATTTCTTCTTTGATCGCAGCCTTGAAAAAGTCCAGACGCAGGGCCTGCTGACGCAGTGAAAAAAGGAAAAAGTATTGATCAGGATCGGGAAACCTTATGTTACCGAAAACGGGGACAGGGCGGAGCTCCGCGCGAAGGTGATGATCAGCGGAGACACGGCGGCCCGCTTTGCAGAAGAGACCGCAGGGCTGCCGAATGTTTCGTGGCTCAACACATATGATTACCCTCCCGCGTCATGGGATGAGGAGGACAGCTCGCTCTGGTTCGCTGTGCCGGCCGGGTACGGGAAGTATCTCTGCGCAGAGAGGAGCGATGCCTTTGTCATCGCCTTTTTATGGTATGCGATGGTCACCGGCTCGGATATAAGCTTTGAAGCTCCTCTGTCGGAGAAACTCCACGGCGGACTGACGCGGAAGCTGATCCCGGCTCTGGCAAAAGACGGGTACAGGGCGATAAAACTGGAAGGCCCGCTGAGCGATGAGCCTGTATGGAACGAAGGCGGGGTCGTGACGGGGATGTCCTGCGGAGCCGACGCCATGTATACTCTCCATGCCTACGGGGGAGAGGATGCGCCGGAGGGGATGAGGCTCACTCATCTGGCGTATTACCATGCGGCTTACATGTTCCCGTTTGTCGAACCGCCTTATGATGTGGATGCGATAATTGCCGAGACCGAGCGCATGTACGAGATGCCGACGGCAGAGCACGAATCTTGACAGGGATTTTTACCGGGGAGGAATGATATATACGGGGATGTACCGTTTCCTGAGCTGCACGCTGGCTCTTGAGCATCTCTTCTCCCTTTTTATCGTCTCGTCATCAGGCCATGGGCGCGACCTCGATGAGGCATCACTTTTTGTCCCGACCCAGAATTATGAGGATCTGATATGCGGAAACTGCATGACTGAGACTCTGCGCTGCATGAACAGCGATCATCAGACCCGTATCGAAAAGCTGAAAGCGATAGCTGATGATCCGGATTTTCAGAGATATGCGGCGGTGTGCTTCAATGACAGCGAGGACGGCAGAGGCTGCGGCGAATGCAGCGGGTGCTGGAAGACCATGGTGCCGCTTGACATCCTCGGCAAACTGGACGGCTTCGGCGCGCGTTTCGATCTTGACAGATATTACAGGGAACGAAGATCTGTCTTTGCGGATCTCATAAACTTTTCATACAGACCTGAGGCGGCTTCGGTCAGGGAGAGCGTCAGGCAGATACTCGATCTGGCAGAAGAGACAGGCGGTGAGGCCGGAGCGGAATTCACAGAGGTCTGGCGGGAAATAAACGAACGGAAAGCGGCGGAAAATGGAAGACGGAATCAGTAAAAGATTAGCAAAATACAGGCGCATGGGGGCGCTCAGCGCCCGCAAGCTCAGAGAGTATATCCCGCCGATGATCATGACCAATCTGTCGTCGCTCCTGCTCCTTACGGTAGACGGGGTAGTGGCAGGCAATCTCATCGGACAGGATGCGCTTGCTTCCATCAATATTTTCTATCCTGCCAGCATCCTTGCCGGGGCTGCGACCATGCTGGTCTCGGCCGGCGTATCGATAAGCCTTTCGACAGCCATGGGGAAGAACGATCAGGCGGAACTCGACCGTGTAAAGGGCATATCCCTGCGCGTCATGCTGATATCGGCCGCCGTCATCTCCATCATCCAGATACCTGTGATATGGCTGATCATAAGGTCCTACGGACTGCCGGACGATATATTCGCGATGACGATGCAGTACGCCGTCGGCATAATGCTGTGCACACCGCTGGGGGTCGTTTCCTCTGTGGGCACATACCAGCTGCAGATAGCCGGAAAGATGAACGTTCTCATGAAGCTGTCTGTGATCGAGGGCGTCGGCAATCTGCTGTTCGACCTCTTCTTCATGGGTGTCCTGGATACAGGGGTGGCCGGAGCCGGATTCGGTACCGCCTGCGCAAATGCTCTCAGATGCGGACTGACCGTCTTTTACATTGCCCGGTACACGGACATGTACAGGAGCAATACGAAGAAAGTAAGCGCAGCTGATGTCATGGGAGTGCTCTCGCCGGGCGTGCCTGATTTTTCATACGTAGTGGTGCGGGCCATGCAGAACTACCTGATCATGAAGATACTGCTCGCTGCTTTCGGAACTTCCGGCGCAGCGATCAAAGGGGTATGCTCTCTCTGTTTCAACATCTCGTATGTTCTGATCGGCGGTATAAGCGGAAGCATGAGACCGCTGATGGGTCTTTATGCCGGCGGAGAAGATAAAGAGGGCCTGCGCATACTGATGAGACAGGGGGCTGTCCTCAATATCATAGCTGCGGGGACGATGACTCTGGTGACAGGGCTGCGGCCGGAATTACTGTTTGCGATCAACGGGATCCGTGATATACCTGAAGGCGGCGCGCTGTCCCTCCGCTTATATGCGCTGTACATCGTGTTCAACGGCTTCGACTCGCTGTTCAGGATATACCTTACGAACCGCAAGGATACCCGGTTCACTACTTTGCTTACGCTCGTGGGCAGCGGCAGCATGCCGCTGTTTGCCTTCATACTGTGGAAGACGGCGCCGGCGCCGTACATATTCCTGGCGTATCTGGCTTCTGAGCTGGTGGTGTTTTCGATGTCCTGCGTCAGGTACCGCGGCTGGCTCGAAAAAGACAGAAAAGAGATCGAAGAGAACGGTCACGATATCGTGCTGTACATGACCGTGCATCCGGAAGAAGCCGTCGAAGCATCGAGAGAACTCAGAAGCTTTGCTGAAGATCACGGGATAAGCAGGAGGATCGCGTACCGCGTGGCGCTGTGCATGGAGGAGATGGTCGCCTACGCAAGGGCGGCGGAGGCCATAGGCCCGGTAATGAAGCTGATCGAAGAAAGCGAAGCGGATAAGAAACTCGCTGCTGTCGTGAGCATGGGAGGAACAGCACCGTGGACAGAAAAAGTGATGAAGGATACAGCCGACAGGCTGAGCGTAGAGGTCATAGTGAGGTTCAGGGGCGAACACGAGGCCATATTCATCGAGCTCGATGACGGCAGGTGCATCGCTCTGGAAACGAGCGAGGTCTCCGGCAAGCTCATAACCGACAACTACGAGCTGCTCAGGAAGCTTGCGGAGAGCGTCGAATACCAGTACATACTGAACATGAACTACACCAGATTCACATTCAGAGAGAACTGATCCGCGGACGGAATGACGCAGCAGCTTCTACGGCAGCCGATGATATCGAAGCCGGGCAGGGAAACGGCTTCCCTCCGGTCACTTGCCCTGTCGCCGTCAGACGGGTAAAATCGTATATGATGTGAAGACAGATAATACTTAAAACGGCACTGCCTGATAAAAACAGAGGGGGAAATATCACATCCGGATGATATCAGGGAAGGGGACGAGAATGGATAATAAGAAATTATCATTTATCATACCGGCATACAACTGCGCGGAGTTCATGGATGAAACTATCGGCTCTGTGATCACGCAGCTGCCTGATGACTGCGAACTGGTCATCGTGGATGACGGATCGACGGACGAGACGGCGCAGCGCCTGAAGGAACTGGAATCCGGACAGGAGAACATCCGGGTGATGTATGCGGCTCACGGAGGAGCTTCAACTGCAAGGAACCACGGCCTTGACATGGCGGAGGGCGAATGGGTCGCTTTCATGGACTGCGACGACTGCCTCGTTGAAGGCTTCTTTGAGAAGGCGATGCCTCTTCTTGATGAGGAGACCGATCTTTACATCTTCAGTTTTGACCGCGTCGAATTCATGAGGGAAGAAGGCGGCGTGACAAAGGAACGTGTCATTCCTCTCACGGTCGGTGACTGCACATATCCTATCGTGTCCGATTTCGCGGATAAATACGTGCGGTCGAGGAACCTGCTCGTCTATTCGCCATGCAACAAATTCTACAGAAGGGCCCTGCTCGATGAAAACGGCATAAGATTCAGAGACGGCATGCCGTTCGGAGAGGACAGGCTGTTCAACTACGACTATCTCATGCGCTGCGGACAGGTAAGGACCTCGTCGATCAGGATGTTCAGATACATCCAGAGAAATCCGGACTCAGCATCGAATCGGGCATATCCGGACTATTTCAATACGGTCATGAAGCTTCACAAAGCCAAGATGGACTGCTTCCTCACTCTTTCGAAGGGAACTACGCAGTCTGAAAAGAGAGCTTTTACGGGCTACGACCTTTCGAAAGAGGTGGGCCGCATGATAGACAGATTCCCGGTGCATCCGACTGAAAAGGAAGAGAATCTTCCGCATATAAACAGGCTCCTCTTCGGAGAGCCGGACGATACCGGAGGAAGATACGATGTCCTCATCGTTCTCGGAAGCAACAACTGCGCATACAGGGCAGAAAAAGCCCTCGAGGCGGCGGGCGGCGATCCGGATACTGTATTTCTGGTGACAGGAGGCAACGAACACAAAAAGGGAACTCTTTCCGAGGCCGTGTTCATGGCGGAATATCTCAGAGAAAGAGGCGTCCCGGACAGCAGGATACTGCTCGAGGAAGAGGCTGAGAATACATTCCGTAATCTTAAACTATCAGCTAAGATGATCGATGCGGCAGTGAGAACGGGGATACTCCAGCGCGAAGCGAAAGCTCTTCGCATCGGCATAGTGACGGCAGGCTTCCACGTGCCCCGGACCAGGGCGATGACGCGGACCATCCCGTGGTACGCTGACAAGAATGTCGTGTTCATACCTGCGTACGGCGCTCATACGAGACCTGACAACTGGTTCTCAGATTCCAAGGGCAAAAGCATATGCCTCGGAGAGATAGCAAAATGCTGCTGCGTCGGAACGGAAAGTGCAGGGGAATAGCCATGGAAGAAAAGAAAACCGGCGGACTGGCACAATTCAGGCGCATGGGAGACCTCAGGAAGCTTGCAAAGAGCGTTGAATACCAGTATATACTCGATCTGAATTATACAAGATTCACTTTCTGACGGATTTGGGTTATTATAGTAGGGTCAGAATGGTTTAGAAGAAGGAATATTACATGGCCAGAATACTGAAATTCGAGCCTGCGAAGGATACCGCAAAAAAACCGGACTTCGATCAGGTCTACGAAGAAAACTACGACAAGGTTTACAAGTACACATATACGATACTCCTCAACAAGGAAGATACCGAGGATGTCGTCAGCAATACTTTTATGGCGGCCTATGCGGCTTATGACAGATACGACCCGGAGCGCGCTTCGCTTGCCACCTGGCTCATGAGGATAGCCCATAACGAGGCGATCAATCTGGTGAGATCGGCTGCTTATTCCAAGCGTTCGGAAATGCCCGAATACTACGAGGTGCCTGACAGCTCGGATGATTCGGTCAAAGGGCTTGAAGACAGGGACTCGGTGCTCTACCTCTACTCAAAGCTGAGCGCGGCCGAGAGGGAGTTCCTCAACATGAGATACGCGATGCAGATGAAGGACTCCGAGGTCGCGGAGACCCTCGGACTTCCCGTAAAAACGGTCAACAAGCGGTACCAGAGGCTGCTCGTCAAATGCAGGGAGATACTCGAAAAAAGATGATGTCTCCTCGCTGAACGCTTGTCCGTATAATAAGTGGAGGTTGGACATGGCTATTACAGAAAAGAAAATTGAAGAAATGCTGAGGAATACGGTGTTCACTGACAGCGCGCACAAGGAGGCTGTCAGGAAGAAGCTGCATGAAGGCATCGTGGAGCTCGACAAGGATGAGCTCGCGATGGTCGCGGGCGGAGTCGATTTCATCGGGGATTTCCGTCTGATCGATGAGGATCAGGATAGCTGGCTCATGCGGGGGAAAGTATGAGATCGCCGATCGCAGAGCTGGCTGAGACATATCCGCAGCTTTATCTCGATCCTGACAGATGCAGCATCGATGAATACAAAGCAGCCGTGCTTTCCGGAGACAGGCCTCGAAGCGAGAGCCTGTCTCACTTTGCATGCGACGGACGCGACACGGCAGAGCGCATAATGACTCCCGCGGGAGAGGCTCTCGTCGTAACGATCTTCGACAGGCGTGATTTCGAGACCTTCGTGCGATGCATGATGGCGGCAAAGGAAGGTCCTGAAAAACCCGTGCCCGCCACTATGGGAGCATCCACGCTGACCGCGTTCAACTGGCCCAGGATATTCGCCCGCAGGGACGCCTTCCTGAAAGAGCAGCGCGAAGCGGGTGTGGAAAATCCGGACTGGGGAGCCGAATTCAGACGCTTCACCTCAGTGAAGGATAATTACATCGATACTTTCATAGTGCTCTCGCGCGGACCGTACAGCAATGTATCTGCAGAAGCGGTGTCTTCGGCATCCGGGATACAGATGAGCGAAGAGGAATGGATCGAAAAGTCCGGCGAGATAAGAAAGTATCACGAGCTGACCCATTTCGTATGCAGAAAGCTCAGACCTGACATGATCGACGCCGTGTGGGACGAGCTTGTCGCGGACGCGGCAGGCATTTACGCCGCCTTCGGACGCTTCGACCGGAAAACGGAAGAGCTTTTCCTCGGCATAAGCGACGGGAGATACATCGGCGGCAGGCTTGAGAACTACCTCGGGGAGGACGAAGACATCGACGCCCTTTCGCAGCGGATCAGCGCGGTGCTGCAGGAATTCGCGGCCACAGCCGATCAGTCGTCAGGAAGCGATGTGTTCGGCTTCATGACGGCGCTTGAGGACAGACAGGGCGAACTGTGGAAACAGGCGCGAAAACGAGCCCGGAAGGCAGTCAAAAACTCCCGCTGAGCCTTCAGGTTTCAGCGGTTTTTTGCTATAATAATGTGTTGTGAAAGAGATGTGATGACTATTGGGACGCGGCCGCGCGCCGGCCGGAACGAAAGGTGAAAAAATGCTTATAACATATCTTCTCAGGAGAGCGCCGGTAGTATGGCTCATTCCGCTGATCATACAGATCGTCTGCTATGTAAAGATACTGAAAAAGATGGGCAAGAGGCCCGCTCTGGGCATCGTGCCGGTCCTCGGCGACTGGGAGATGTCCCACGACCTCTTCCGCGGGATGCATACTTTCTGGAGGGCGGCAGCTGTCTCGGCCTGTCTGTTTGCGACTGCGGCATGGCTCAGGGACGGTGAGTACGCCTTGATGCTCAGGATATCCGCCGTTGCGGTTTACGGAGTTTTCCTGGCGCGTCTGTACTGGAGACTGGGCAGGCAGTTCGACAGGAACGTCCTGTTCCGCATCGGCCTCATACTTATGCCGATCATCTTCATGCCGGCGCTCGCCTTCGGAAAAAGCGCATACCTCGGACCGGTCGATTTCGGCCCTGCGGCGGAGCGCAGCAAAGTCGGCGAAGCGATCAGGAAGCTGATCGCGGGTCTGATCACCGTTGCCGAAGTGGCTGCGGTGGCGGGCGGATGCTTCGTGCTGGCTACGTTCCTGCATCCGGCCAGGCCGATAGCTCAGCTGATCATTCAGGACGAACTTGAGAGGATGGGCGAGGTAAAGGCTTCGGACGAGATAGTATCAAGGGAAGACACTCTCGGGAAAGGCTTTGAAAAAACGGTCGCGGCGCAGAGATCAAGAGACTATTTCTTCCCGGATCATTCCAAAGACAAAAAGGTCGTTGTGATGGCGTACGTCATCGGCTCTGACCTCGAGGATGACAGGGGAAGCGCAACGGTCAACATCACCCAGATGAAGGACGCCACCGCAAAGGGGGACGGAGTTGATTTCGTCATCCAGGCCGGAGGCTCGGACCGGTGGTTCACCGATGGCATAGAAGACTCGTCGGTCGGAAGATACCTCATAAGCGGAGGCAAGCTGACAGAAGAGAAGACTCTGGACGACAGCATGTGCATGTCTGAGCCTGAGAACCTTAAAGACTTCATCGTATGGACGAAGGAAAACCACCCTGCCGACAGATACATGCTGGTGCTCTGGGATCACGGCGGCGGATTCATCGCGGGCTACGGGATAGACGATCTCAACCAGAGAACGGATACGGACTACGGCTCGATGACCGCCTCCGAGATGATCGGGGCGGTGAAGGAATCGGGCGTGAAGTTCGATCTCATAGGATGCGACTGCTGCCTGATGCAGAACATAGAATACGCCTACGCCCTTGAGCCCTGCGCCGATTATTATCTGGCCTCGGAAGAGACCGAGCCGGCCTACGGGTGGTTCTATACCGACGGATTCGGAAAGCTGGCAGAAGATCCGACGCTCAGCACTGAAGAGCTCGGCCGCATGCTGGTGAGCTCGTACGACCAGCTCTACAGAGCGATGAATGACGGCAAGCCGCAGCCGGCCAATACTCTTTCGATCGTGGACCTCACTCTCGTAAAACCGGTCTACAGGCAGCTGATGAGCATCATGGGCGAGGCCGTCGACAAGATGAAGGACGACCCTGAAGTGTTTGCCAACATCTCGGCGGCAAGAGCGAACTCCTTCAGCTTTTACGACGCCGAACAGACTGACCTCGTGAGTTTCGTTACCTCGCTGAAGAAGGCTGACTACAAACAGGAGGTCGCGTCCGATGAAGACCTCGACCGGCTGACAGACGCGATAAAGGCATGCGTGGTGTACAGGAACAAGGACGCTGCCGACGGCTGCAACGGCATCGCGGCGGACTTCCCGTATGACAGCATAGATACCTACAGCAGTGAATACGAACAGCTGAAGGCCGTCAGATACGGCACTGAAGAGAAGTTCTTCAACAACTTCTGCAGCATAATGGCAAGCCAGCAGATGCGCCAGACGGAAGAGAGCGGCAGCCTGTTCAACCTGCTGCTGTCATATGACTATTCACAGGAGGACTGGTATGTCGAAGGGTTCGAGAACTACGACACCACCAATCTGTTCATCGACATCCCTGTAAAGAAGGTCGACGGAGCATACCTGCCTGAACTTCCGGAAAAGACCTGGGATACAGTCCTTTCGGTAAGCACCATGGCGTACATGGTCACGGATGACGGCCTGATGTACCTCGGGCGCGAGTTCATTGACGCCGGAGAGTCTGACGGACATCCGCTCATAGGCCTTGACAACCAGTGGGTCGAGCTGAACGGCCATCTTGCCTGCTATGAAGAGGAGGACCCGCTCGAGACCGATGAGGGCATCGTGTTCAAGGGAACGATGCCGGCGAGACTGAACGACGCGGAGGACATCATCATCCATGTGGAGTGGGATCCTGTAAAGGAAGGCTCCGACGAAAACATGACAGGACATGTGACCGGATACAGCAGGGAACGCGACAGAGGACTCTTCTTCATGAAGAAGGGCCTGGAGCAGTTCAGGACCGGCGACAGGATAGACCTGATGTTCGATGTGTATGACGAAAACGGAAAACTGACGGATTATGTGAGCTACGGCAAGCCGCTCACGGTGCTGTCCGACGGACAGCTCACGGTGAAAGACGCTGATCTGAAGGAGGGCACGGAGCTCGAGTACTACGGCATACTTACGGACGTATATCAGAGAGAACTCATGACCGAGGCGATAAGGGAAAAAATAAGTGGAAGTGAAAGTAAATAATACGGAAGAGCAGAGAAAAATAAGAAAGTCGGAGATGACTCTGGTGATCGTGGGCACGGGCATCATGATGTTCGGAGCGTGGGCTGCCATCAAGGTGTTCAGCATGATACTGCTCAGAACGAACGAGACCGTCGCAGAGATGCGGGAGCTGATGTTCTACGAAAATCCTTACACCGATAAGGAGATCATGATCACGATAATCATTCTCGCTGCGCTCTATGTACTGATAGAACTGGGCGTAAGAGTATTTGTCGGAAGAGCGGCCATAGCCGAGGGACGCGGCGCGCGCTCGGGCAGATTATATATCGTGTTTGCCTTCATGCTGATACTGGCGGCGCTTCTGTCGGTCCTTTTCGACCTGGGCGTGATGATCAACGACTTTACGGGGGACAGCGGCACCGGAGAGCTGACGCGCCGGAGCGCGGGGACATCCTTCGTCATCGATCTGACATCGCTGGTGATGATGATAGAGATGATGGCAGCCGCGTTCAGGGTAAAAAGATACAGAAAAAAGGTGAAAAACACGGAGGACGCACATGCAGCTTGATTTTCATTATTACGCTACATACTGCGCCGCCGCTCTGGCCGGATACGCGCATGAAGAGAGCCTCGAGATCGCCTACAGCGCGCAGTTCGTGGACTGCTGCACCAGGACGCTGCTTTCCAAGATAGGAGGACCGCCTTCGGCTGCCACCACTCAGCTTTCGCTCGAGATGATGGAGGCGGACACGGATCCGGTGGGACTTCAGGACATAACAAGGATATGGGCGTCGTTCCACTTCCTTCCAGGCAACCTGCATGCGGAAAAGAAAGGGTGCAGCAAACGCTATCTCAATAAATACCGCCTGATATGCGACACTAACGGAGAGCTTCTGACAGATACCGTCGAACTCGCCAGAGGCAAGGGCACTGCCGCTGCGGGAGTTGCGATGCACGTGCTGGCGGACACATGGGCACATCGCTATTTCGCGGGCACTCCTTCTCTTGTTATCAACAACACGAGCTTCTACTTTTACGAACTGGTGCCGGATGGCAGCGGCTTCACGGAAAGGGAGATAAAATTCAACCATAATCCGGGAAGCCCCGATGATCCGGAGAAGGGGATCTACACAAACAGCATCTACCAGGGAGATGAAAGCGCGATAATGAACCTCGGACACGGCAGATGCGGGCATTTCCCCGACTACAGTTTCGCAAGATACAGATACATGCCGGCCTGGGCCGAATACCGCGAGGTGATCAAGGACAATCCGCGGGATTACATGCATGCTTTCTGCCAGATGATCTACGCTCTGAAATGCCTGAGGGATCCGGGCGGGCACTTTGAGACCGGCCGTTATGCGACCGAAGAGGTCGAACCGTGGGCGCAGACCATAGGCCGCATACTGCAGATAAGACAGACGGATGCATCGGCGCAGTGGAAGGAGCTGGGAGAGAAGATAACGGGTCAGACCATTCCGGATTTTGATATCGAAAAGTATCAGAAGGAATACATGGACGCCCCTGACAAAAAGCATTACACGACATTTCTGGGAGAGTTCATCCTCGCCGCTCTGGCTCAGAAGAGCATGGTGACGAACAGGATATTCAGGTCCGGAAGCAAACTTGCGGGCTATTCGGTCGACTACGGCAAGAGGGGCTTCAGGGGCATGAAGGATTTCAAGAGACTGGCGAAACAGGCGGAGGAGAAAAAAGGAGAATGACAAGGACAAAAAGACTGATCAACATACTGCAGGGCCTGGTCATGATCGTACTCGCGGGGTATCTCGTGCTGTTCCCGACAGAGTCGCTGCCTCTGGTGCTCGGTCTGATCGGACTCGGAATGACTCTGAACGGCATAAGATCGCTGACCTATTATTTTTCCATGGCAAAACACATGGTAGGTGGTAAAACACTGCTGTATCGGGGTATAATATTCCTCGATGTAGGCATACTGACTTCATCTCTGGCTGATGCGCCGAGCCGTTCGCTCATAATCTATATAGCGGCGGTCTGCATCTTTACCGGCCTCGTTGCCATACTCAGAGCCAGAGAGGAAAAAACAGGAGGCTCGCGCCGGTGGAAATGGAGGCTGATCTACGGGCTGATCTACATCCTCATAGCCGCGGCGGTACTGTACTGCGGCTTTGCGTGGGATCTGCCCGAGATAGCGGTGGACGCCTATGCCCTGGGACTCATATGGTCGGCAACAGGCAGGATCGCGAGCGCTTTCAGACGCACCGCGATCGTGTATATACAATAGGAGAGACAGCAATGGCAGAAGAAAAACAGAGCATATACAGGCAGAAAGCCCTTGACCGGATATCTGCTCCGGATCAGCTTACGGATTACCTCAAGGTGACCAATCCGGGGGTCTGGGTGATACTGACGGCGGTGATAATCCTGCTGGCGGGGGTGTTCGCATGGTCGTGCGCCGGAGTGCTGGAGACCAGGTCCCCGGCCAGGGTGATAGTCGAGAAACAGACTGCCAGAGTGGCCACAAAGGACATGAAAGAACTCAACGAAGGAGACGAACTTCGCGTGGAAGACAAAAGCTATGAGATCTCTTCCATGACCACGGATGATTTCGACAGAAAGATCGGAATAGCCGAGGTGGATCTGCCTGACGGGGTGTACGAGGGCATAGTGGTAGTCGAAAAGACACATCCGATAGAATTCCTTACAAGAAGCGATACATGATCACACGGTAAATGGAAGAAACAAGAAAAGCAATAAGACACAACGGAAAGCCGGTAAAGAAGCCTGTAACCAAGGGCGTCGCCAAAGTTCCGGTCGTGATGCAGCTCGAGGCGCTCGAGTGCGGAGCGGCCGCTCTTGCGATGGTGATGGCGTATTACGGCCTGTGGGTGCCTCTCGAACAGGTGAGGCTCGACTGCGGCGTATCCCGTGACGGCTCCAAGGCGAGAAACATCTATCTTGCGGCGGAGAGCTACGGCTTCAACGTCCAGGCGTTCCGCATGAGCCCTGAGGCTCTCAGGGACAACGGGACATACCCGTGCATAATCCACTGGAACATGAACCACTTCGTGGTGCTCGACGGATTCAAGGGGAACTACGCATATATCAACGACCCTGCCAGAGGACAGGTGCGCGTGACCTGGGAGGAGTTCGACAACTCCTTCACGGGAGTCACCATAGTGCCTGTCCCTTCGGAAAATTTCGTTCCGGGCGGAAAGCGCAGGAGCACGATAGAGTTCGCAAAAAAGAGACTGCGCGGCGCCGGGCCTGCCGTCGTGTTCGTGATGCTCACGACCGCGATCGCATATCTTTTCGGCATAGTCAATTCAGTGACCGGCAAGATATTCATGGACAGACTGCTCAGCGGCACAAATCCCGACTGGCTGTATCCGTTCACGTTCGCGATGATCGGCTTTGCGCTCCTGCAGATAATCGTCGAATGGGCGCATGCAATCTATTCCCTAAAGATCAGCGGAAAGATGGACGTCATCGGCAGCACCACATACATGTGGAAGGTGCTGAGGCTTCCTATGGAGTTCTTCTCGCAGAGGATGGCGGGAGCCATACAGACCAGGGCCCCGATGAACGCCTCCATAGCGGAGACGCTCGTCGACACCTTCGCGCCTGTCATGCTGAATACTGCGATGATGATAGTCTATCTCGTGCTCATGCTCAGACAGAGCGTGCTGCTGACGCTGATAGGGCTGGCTACGCTTGCGATCAATCTGCTCGTATCGAAGGCGGTATCAAAAAAGCGCATAGACATAGCCCGCCTTCAGATAAGGGACAGCGCCAACCTCGAATCCGCAACTGTCACGGGCATAGAGATGATAGAGACTATAAAGTCGAGCGGAGCCGAGAACGGCTACTTCAAAAAGTGGGCCGGATACCAGGCGTCGCTCAATTCACAGGCTGTCGCTCAGGAAAAGACAGACCGCTACCTCGGAATGCTCCCGGTGCTTCTCAGCGATCTGGCAAGCTACGCCGTCATGATAGTAGGCATATATCTGACGATGGAGGGCAAGTTCACGCTCGGTGCCGTCCTTATGTTCCAGGGCTTCCTCGGCTCGTTCATGGCGCCGGCAATGACCCCGGATGACGAAGGTCTTGAAGAGAGCGAAGAGGCGAAGAACGCCGAACTTCGCAAGCTGAGCGGCAAGATAGAGCTGAAGAACGTGACCTTCGGGTATTCACGGCTTGAGGAGCCGCTGATAAAGGATCTGTCGCTGACGCTCGAGCCGGGCAGCAGCGTAGCTCTCGTCGGAGCATCTGGCTGCGGCAAATCCACTATATCGAAACTCATATCCGGACTGTATCAGCCGTGGAGCGGCGAGATACTCTTCGACGGGAAGCCGAGAAAGGCCTATCCGCGCGAGGTGATGGTCGGATCTCTGGCTGTCGTCGACCAGGACATCATCCTGTTCGAAGACACGGTGGCCAACAACATAAAGATGTGGGACAACACCATCATGGAATTCGAGATGATACTCGCGGCCCGTGACGCCGGTGTGCACGATGACATAATGAAGCTGTCGGGAGGCTATCAGCACAGGCTCTCAAGCGGCGGAAGAGAACTGTCCGGCGGGCAGCGTCAGCGTCTTGAGATAGCCAGAGTGCTCGCTCAGGATCCGACAGTGATAATACTTGACGAAGCGACGAGCGCGCTCGACGCGGTGACGGAATACGAAGTCGTAAAGGCTATTCGCGAAAGAGGGATCACCTGCATAGTGATAGCCCACCGTCTGTCGACCGTAAGAGACTGTGATCAGATAATAGTGCTCGATCACGGTGTCGAGACGGAGCGCGGCACGCACAGCGAACTGATGAAGAACGGCGGAGCTTACGCAGAGCTCGTGTCCAGCGAATAAGGAGCAGCTTATGGGATGGTTTGAAAATCAGATCGAAGACCGGCGTGAGGCCGACCGGCTGCTTCTTGAGGATTCGTTCCTGAAGGCTGCCGGGGTGGTGCTCGGATCAAGGGGCGCCGAACGCATAAGTGACGAACAGATAGTCACGAAGAATGCGATCGACGAGATCCTGAAATACTATCATTTAAGGCCTGTGGAAGTGCCGGAGTCGATACAGGCGCCGGAGGAGCAGCTCGATTACTGCCTGCGCCGCTACGGCCTGATGCGCCGCGAGGTCGAACTCAAGGAAGACTGGTACAGGAATGCTTACGGGCCTATGCTTGCGTTCAGAGAAAAGGACGGCGCAGCGGTGGCCCTGCTGCCGGGAAATATCAAGGGATATCACTTCAATGATCCCGCTACCGGCAAGCAGGTAAAGATCAACAGCGAGACGGTAAAAGAGATAAAGAAAGACGCGATATGCTTCTACAAGCCTCTTCCTCAGAAGAAGCTCGGCATACCCGATCTTTTGCTGTACATGAAGAACTGTTTCACTCTGAGCGATACGCTCCTGCGAATCGGATCCATGTTCGCGGTGACGCTCATCGGACTCCTGATGCCGAGACTCACAAAGGCTCTCACGGGACCGGTCCTGGTAAGCGAGAGCATGAGAGCGCTGATCGGCATAGCCATATGCATCGTCTGCGTGCAGATATCCACCCAGCTGATCACTTCGGTCAGCGGCATGATCGCCAAGCGGATAGAGATAAAGACATCTCTGGGCGTGCAGTCATCCATGATGATGCGCATCATGTCCCTGCCGCCTGAGTTCTTCAGAAAGTACAGCCCGGGCGAACTCAAGAGCAGGGCGATGTCTGTCAACCAGCTGTGCTCTGTTATGCTCGGCATAGTCATGACATCGAGCCTTTCGTCCCTGATGTCGCTTGTGTATATCTTCCAGATAATGCACTTCGCAAAGATACTCGTGATCCCTTCGCTGGTGATAATACTCATCACTGTCGCCTTTTCGACCATATCGACTCTCGTGCAGGTGAACCTGTTCAGAAAGAGGATGGACATATCGGCCAAGGAATCCGGAATGTCGTATTCGATGATATCCGGAGTACAGAAGATCAAGCTCGCAGGAGCCGAAAAGAGGATGTTCGCAAGGTGGCTGGATCTTTATTCACAGGAAGCGGCCCTTACTTACGACCCGCCTCTGTTCGTAAAGATCAACGGAGTCATATCGACGGCTATCAGCCTTATATCCACCATAGTGATGTATTTCCTGGCGGTATCGAGCGGGACGGATCAGTCGTCATACTTCGCGTTCATGTCGGCCTACGGCATGGTGATGGGCGCGTTCACGGCGATGTCGGGCATCGCTCTTTCGGCCGCCCAGATAAAACCTATGCTCGAGATGGCAGAGCCTTTCCTCACTACTGTGCCTGAAACTACGGGCGAGAGCGAGATAGTGACGGATATAAGCGGCAATGTGGAGCTCGATCACGTATCTTTCCGCTACGCCGATGATACGCCTTGGATACTGGATGACATATCGATCAAGATAAATGCCGGCGAGTATATCGCCATAGTCGGCAAGACCGGCTGCGGCAAGTCCACTCTGATGCGTCTGCTGCTCGGATTCGAAAAGCCTGACAAGGGAGCCGTGATCTACGACGGAAGAGACATCGGAAGTCTCGATCTCTCTTCCCTGCGAAGAAAGATCGGCACTGTCATGCAGAACGGCGGACTGTTCCAGGGCGACATATATTCGAACATAGTCATTACGGCCCCTGAGCTGACGCTCGATGACGCGTGGAAGGCGGCCGAAGTTGCAGGCATCGCCGACGACATACGCGAGATGCCGATGGGCATGCATACAGTGATCTCCGAGGGCCAGGGAGGCATATCGGGAGGACAGAAGCAGCGCATCATGATAGCGCGCGCTGTTGCTCCGGGACCTAAGCTTCTGATGTTCGATGAGGCTACATCGGCTCTCGACAACAAGACGCAGAAGCAGGTGTCCGATGCTCTGGACGCCATGGGCTGCACCCGCATAGTGATAGCCCACAGGCTCAGCACGATAAAGCACTGCGACCGTATTCTCGTGCTTGACGGAGGCCACATCGTCGAGGACGGAACGTATGATGAGCTCATAAAGAAGAAAGGGTTCTTCTCCGAACTCGTTGAGCGCCAGCGCATCGATTCGGAAGAAGCGGGAGGTGTGTCATAAAGGATGCATTAAGAAAAACAGTCAGCCTTATCCTGGTGCTTCTCTGCATGCTGCAGGGGGCAGCGGTTTTTGTGTCTGCAGAAGATGACAGTCAGACAGATCAGGAAAATCCGGCGACTGAAGAGGCTGCGGAAGAAACAGACGGCGATGATGCTGAAGCAGACGGCGATGAAGCCGAAAAAGAGGATGAGGACGAACACGATCCGGAGGCTGCCATAGTAAACGACGGATCTGCCAGGCTTGAATTTGCCGATGAATCCATACTCGATTATACCCAGTACATATACTTCCCGTACCTCGAGACAGGAGCGGTCCTGAACAGCTGGAGCTTCCCGTACAGCGACAGGTTTTTCGAGATACCGTCCTCAAAGTTCAGCGTAAAGATGGCGCAGGGATCGCTCGGCCTTGCGGTATCTGCTTTCAGGAGCACGAGATTCGAGGAGCAGTACGAGACCTATCTGCATCAGGCGGGCTTCTACAACCTGTATTCATTCGGATATGACAAGCCGACAGGCGAGGATACCATCTCGGGCATCATCGGGATGAAAGAGATAGACGGGCGCACGGTCATAGCCGCCGTTACATGCGGCCAGGGATACAAAAAGGAATGGGCCGGCAACATGAAGCTCGGAAGGGGAGTCACGCACCGCGGATTCGAGACCGGAGCGAGAAAGCTCGAGGCTCATATCGCGGAGTTCACGGAGAAAAACGGCATAACGGGCGACAAGGTGCTCTGGGTGACGGGCATGTCCCGCGCCGCGGCAATAGCCAATATCACTGCGGCCGATGCGATTGAAAGCGGCGAATACGACGACGTATACGCTTATCTTTTCGGGGTGCCGAGGGTGACGAAAAGACCTGTGAAGTACGCAGGCATCTACAACATATGCGGACAGTACGATGCAGTGCCGGCGATCCCTATGCAGTCATGGGGCTATGAGCGTTTCGGCATAGACCTTTATACTCCGTCCCAGGAAGCGGACGCCGCATATCCGTTATACGCGCTTGAGGCGGATGCTGTCGGAAACGCTCTGGACGGAAAGGGCTTCCGGAACAACCCGGAGATCAATTATCAGCTCCGTCTCATCATTGAATTCATGGGCGAGCTTTTTGACGGCAGCGATGACTACGTGGAACGCTTCCAGGACCTCATGGTGAAGGCTGTAAATGACCACGGCGAGGATCAGCTCGTGGAGATCCTGACTGAAGCATTCAGGAGTCTGAAACCGGAGGACAAAAAAGAACAGGAAAAGATCACAACAGCCGTAGACTACATCTCATATATCGTCGCGCAGCACATGAGGGCCGATCAGAGACAGATCAACGACGGAAGCTGGGATCCTACCGAATCCCTGAACTCGAACCTCATGCTCGAGCACAGACCGTCGACATACGTCAAGTGGGTCTTCAGCGATCTTGAGCCTGAAGAGAAATTCATGTCCCCGATAGAATCCAGGCGGGTGACGATCAACGGCAAAGTGGATGTAACGGTCTACACGGGTCAGTATGCGCTGTTGGAGATCAACAAATACGGCAAGGTGTACTCTCTTGACCCGGAGCTGCCTGATGAGATAAGCGGTGAACACAGCGTCTTTGCGATGAGAAACGGCGACGAGACCATCGTGAGTCTTCCGAATGACGATTCATACACGCTGCTGATAACAGCGGAGGACTCAAGGGATGTGTCCTATCTTGATGTGATAGTGACTCCGGAGGAACTGGTCTCCGATAAGGTCACGATACACATGGTGCGGCTCTCAAACGGCGCCGCCATGCTGATCGATGTTGTTCCGGGAGAGCCTCTCAGCGAGCCTGATGCATTCACGGGAAACTTTCATAAAGTAGGAGATACGGAATACACTTATTCTCCGACAGTAATAATGAAAAACGAGCTGGAGGCGACGAAAGGCTCTTTCCTCAGTCTCGGAAGCGCTATCACGATACTGAGGATCATAGTGGGCGGGATGGTGCTCATGACGATCGTCTGTGCCGTCATCAACGCGTATCACAGGAGAAAGATCAAAAAGGAAGGACATGCGCCTTACTCGAATCTGTACATAATAGTGCCTCTTGTCATATGCATAATCGTGTCTGCGGGCATGACCCAGTTCGCGTCGTTCTATCTGTTCACCTTACCGGCAGCCAGGGCGCAGTGCGCCACGATCACGATGATATTCATAACCCTGCTGGCGCTCCGCGGATACATAAAGAGCAGAAAGCCGATGGCGTTCCTGGTAACTGTTCTGATGGGCGTGCTGGCATACTGCACGAAGGATTTTTACAACGACCTTGACCTGAGCACGTTCTCTGTATTCAACATGATCACGTACTTCCTGCTCATAGCAGTGATGACCGGGATCGCATGCTGGACCTTCCGTTCTCCGGATAAGGACCATATCGCGGGACTCGGAAAACTGGCAGAAGAAGAAGTGAAAGCTGCCGAGGCTGCTGAAGAGGCCGAAAAAAAGCAAAAGAAGTCTTTGAAGCCGAAAACCGGGACGAAGAAACCGGCAAAGGCGGATGCGAAGACAGAGGCGGCGTCAAAGTCCGGGAAGCCGGCTGCGAAGACAGAGGCAGCGTCAAAGTCCGGTAAGCCGGCTGCAAAGACATCGTCAAAGTCCGGGAAGCCGGCTGCAAAGACATCGTCAAAGTCCGGGAAGCCGGCTGCAAAGACATCGTCAAAGTCCGGG
>CADBFL010000027.1:24036-26226 GCA_902793875.1 uncultured Eubacteriales bacterium
TCCGGGAAGCCGAAAAGCGAAAAGAGCAATAAAAAGGAACCGGTAAAAAAGCCGGCGGATAAAAACAGTGAGATACAGAATAAATAAAACCAATTACTGTGATTTTGATATTTTTGAAGTAAACAAGCTCCCTCCGAGGAGCTACTTCATTCCTTACCCTGAAAGAGAGGCCGCGGACAGCGTGTCCGGAAGAGACAGGAGATACAGTTCGCCCAAGGTCAGGTGCCTGAACGGAGAATGGGATTTCATGTTCTGCCCCAGACCGGCCCTTCTGCCGGATATACTCGACACGGATACGGCCGTGTTCGATAAGATCGACGTGCCCTCGTGCTGGCAGTTCCGCGGCTATGACAGGCCTTTCTATGTCAATCTGAGATACCAGTTCCCGTACGATCCCCCGAACATCCCCTGCACGGATAAGGCCGGCAGGGTCTTCAGCCTGCACGGAGCGGATTACGGTCTGGGGCCGAGATGGAAGGATCCGGGAGAGGAGTATAACTTCGTCGGCGTCTACCGCACCATATTCCCGACAGGTGACGAGGACTATTTCGAAAAGCGGTACGTGCTGTCGTTCCTCGGGGTCGCGAGCTGCGCCGATGTATATCTGAACGGAGAATTCGTGGGCTATTCGGAAGGCTCTCACAATACGGCCGAATTCGATATTACCCCATATCTGAAAGACGTGTTCAACGAGCTCGTCGTCGTAGTGCGCAGGTGGTGCAACGGCACATATCTCGAAGATCAGGACATGTTCCGCAACAACGGCATATTCCGCGATGTGCTGCTGAGGATAGAGGATAAAAACGATTTTATCGACATAGACTTCAGCCCGAGAAAGGCCGGGAAGGCATGGTTTGCAACAGTCAGGGCCGACCTGAGAGAGGACGCCGACGTCACATTCACTCTTAAGGGACCGGGCGTGTCGGAGTCAAAGACCGTGACATCCCGGGGAAAAAGAGCCGAGGCGACATTCAGGGATCTTCATCCCGCTGAATGGAACGCTGAAGAGCCGGTGCTCTACGATCTATATTATGAGATAGCCGGGAGCTGCGTGAAGCAGCGCGTCGGATTCAGGAGCGTCGAGATAAAAGGGGATGTGTTCCTCGTCAACGGAAGAAAGATAAAGCTCCGCGGCGTCAACCATCACGACACGGATCCTGCGAACGGCTGGACCATGACTCCGGAGGACCTGGAGCGCGACATCAGGATATGCAGGGAATTCAATATAGACACCGTCAGGACGTCTCACTATCCTCCTGATCCTTATCTTCTTGAGCTCTGCGACGAGGAGGGCATATACGTCATAGACGAGGCCGATATTGAGACTCACGGCACATTCGTGCACAAACTGCCTCCAAGCTATAACCGCATCAGCGATGACCCGAAGTGGGAGGCGCATTATGTCGACCGCGCGGCGAGGATGTATCAGAGGGACAAGCTGCATCCGTGCATAATCATGTGGAGCCTCGGGAACGAGGCAGGCGGCACATACTGCACGGACAAAGAGTACGATTATCTGAAGAAGTACTCGAATCTTCCGGTGCACTACGAGAGCGCGGTGCATACGAAGAAAAAGGCCTACGATGTGGCCAGCGAGATGTACCCGCCTGCTGAGCGGGTGCATGAGGCAGGCGAGAAGACATGCAAAGTAAGGCAGTTCTGCGACAGGCCGTACTTCCTCTGCGAGTATGCTCACGCCATGGGAGTGGGCCCGGGCGGCATGGAAGACTACTGGAAGGAGATATACACCCACGACAGCCTGATGGGAGGCTGTGTCTGGGAATTCGCCGACCACGCTGTCCTTCACGGGGACGGCAGCTATACTTACGGCGGCGATCACGGAGAGTGGGAGCACGATAAAAACTTCTGCGTGGACGGATTGTTCTATCCGGATCGCAGGCCGTCGACAGGAGCCTTTATAACGCGCTTTGTCTACCGCCCTGTACGGGTCACATGGCTCGGCGGGGACAGGTTTGAGATATTCAATACCATGGGCTTCAGCGAAGGCTCCAGATACGAGCTTGAATTCAGATGGAACGACGGGAGCGTATCCGCGATCGTTCCCGAGTGCGGACCGCTTGAAAGATACACAGTGACCATCCCGGCGGCAGAGCATATAAAGGCCGCGGACGAGGCCGGCGCGGACTGCCTGCTCGACATCGTTACGACAGACAGAAAGACCGGGAAAGA
>CADBFL010000028.1:0-2640 GCA_902793875.1 uncultured Eubacteriales bacterium
GATATCACTTACGAGTACAAGGACGGACAGAATATCCTGTCGCTGAGAAAGAACTTCTGACCATAGGAGACAGCTGAATATATGAAACTTGGAATAGTAGGACTCCCCAATGTGGGCAAGAGTACTCTTTTCAACGCGATAACAAAAGCAGGCGCAGAAGCGGCGAATTATCCCTTCTGCACGATAGAACCGAATGTAGGAGTTGTTACGGTGCCGGACGAGCGCGTAACGACTCTTTCTGATGTGTACGATTCAAAAAAGACGATTTACACGACCATAGAATTCTGCGACATCGCCGGGCTGGTAAAAGGAGCGTCGAAAGGCGAGGGCCTCGGGAACAAGTTCCTCGGACACATACGCGAGGTCGAGGCGATAGTCCACGTAGTCAGATGCTTTGACGATGCGAACGTGGTGCACGTGGACGGAAAGATCGATCCGGTGAGCGACATAGAGACCATCGATACGGAGCTCATCATCGCAGACATGGAAGTGCTCGAAAGAAGGATACAGAAGACCGAAAAGCAGGCAAAGGCGGACAAGTGCGCGAAGGGCGAGCTCGAGCTCCTGAAGAGGATATACGACCTTCTCGCAGAGGGAAGGAATGCCAGGGAGATCGACGGTCTCACGGAGACCGAGGCTGCTTTTGTGAAGTCTCTCGACCTTCTGACATACAAGCCGGTGATATATGCCGCCAATGTATCCGAAGACGATGCGGCGGCTGCCGACAACGATCACGTGAAGGCCGTGAGAGAATACGCGGCAAAAGAGGGCTCAGAGGTCGTGGTCATATGCGCGAAGATAGAATCCGAGCTCGCCGAGCTCGATGATGAGGAGAGGGCGATGTTCCTCGAGGACATGGGCATAGATGAGCCGGGCCTTGACAAGCTGATAAAATCGTCGTATTCGCTTCTCGACCTGATCAGTTTCCTGACCACGGGCGAGGACGAGACGAGGGCCTGGACTATAAAGCGCGGAACGCGTGCTCCCCAGGCGGCCGGAAGGATACACACCGATTTTGAGAAGGGCTTCATAAGAGCCGAGACGATATCCTACGACAAGCTCATGGAGGTGGGAGGGAAGATCTCCGCCGCCAAAGAGAAAGGATGGCTCCGCTCGGAGGGCAAGGAGTATGAGGTGCAGGACGGAGATGTCATGCATTTCCTCTTCAATGTGTGATCTGAATACAGGTTTCGAAAGAGACTGCGCGAAGCAGTCTTTTTTGTTGCCGTTCCGGTATGCCCGTTCCCGTCCGTTTTTTACGGCTGCGGCCGCGGCTCAGAAGGAAAAAAACGCTGAAAGGGTTGACAATTCAAGGGTTTCAGGCTCCGGATTGTACTAAAATGGCCAATCTTGTTTTTTTGTGTATTTAGACTTGAATAAAAAAATGCAGGCTCTATAATGCAATTAAGGATTGCTAGACAATCCTATCTCTAGTCCCAATACCCTTTTTCGAAAGAGACTGCGCCCCTTGCAGTCTTTTTCATTTGTATCATTTGTCCAGCGGGTATTTCTTCGATGAGTACTTGAAGAGCAGGATGCCGGCGATCATTGCGCATACGCTTATCACCTGCGCCTGCCTGAAAGGGCCGATCATCAGAGAGTCTGTGCGAAGACCTTCGACGAAGAAGCGCTCAAGGGAATAAAGGATCAGATAAAGTGAAAACGTCTGCCCCATGGCAGTGCGTTTTTTCTTGTCGAACCAGCTGAGAAATATGAAGAGCATGAGGCACCACAGCGATTCGTAAAGGAAGGTAGGGTGGACCAGCTGCCCGTCGACGAGTATCGCCCACGGCAGGTCGGTCGGGCCACCGTGAGCCTCGCCGTTGAAGTAGTTCCCCCATCTGCCTATGGCCTGCGCGAGCGCCACGCTCGGTATGATAAGATCGAGCATGTTGAGAAAATTGATCTTTCTACGCCTGCATATCAGTACCACGACGATGAAGCCGAATATGAGGCCTCCGTGTATGGCAAGGCCGCCATTCCGGATGTTGAGCGCATCGGAAAGGCTGTGATAATACTTTGCATTGAAGAGCACATAGTAGAGCCTTGCCCCTATGACCCCGGCAGGCAGCATCCAGATGGCAAGATCGAGAACATCGTCCTCTGTGATACCGTGAGAGGGCGCTCTTTTGCACGAGATAAGGACCGCGAGCAGCATGCCGCAGGCGATGAGTATGCCGTACCATCTTATGTCTACACCGAATATCGAGAATGCAATAGGATCCGGATGGCCCATATCGTTCCTTTCATATCTGTACAGCTCGTAACAGCTCCAGCCGGTAATAACGTCTGCATCAGTATAGCATACTTGTCCTCATTTTGTTTCATTTTATGTTGACAAGGCAATCTGCTTTTGTTAATATAATCAAGCGCGTAAAAAGATGCGTGCGGCTGTGGCGGCGTAGCTTAGCTGGCTAGAGCGTCCGGTTCATACCCGGAAGGTCACTGGTTCAAGTCCAGTCGCCGCTACCAATACGGGATCATAGCTCAGCTGGGAGAGCACCTGCCTTACAAGCAGGGGGTCATAGGTTCGAGCCCTATTGGTCCCACCATATGCGGCCGGGTAGTTCAGCTGGTTAGAATGCCAGCCTGTCACGCTGGAGGTCGACGGTTCGAGCCCGTTCCCGGTCGCCACCTTTT
>CADBFL010000028.1:2683-15265 GCA_902793875.1 uncultured Eubacteriales bacterium
TACTTGTGCTACAATATCAATGCTGATGGGGTATAGCCAAGCGGTAAGGCAACGGATTCTGATTCCGTCATTCGCAGGTTCGAATCCTGCTACCCTAGCCAGGACAAAGAAGGGACTCATGCGAGTCCCTTCGCAATAAGGCGACATAGCCAAGTGGTAAGGCAAAGGTCTGCAAAACCTCTATCCCCGGTTCAAATCCGGGTGTCGCCTCCATCTGAGACTGCAGAGATGCAGTCTTTTTTTTGTAAAATGTGTTAAGGCGCCCGGATACAAGCACCCGGATTTGTTGAAAATACAGTAAAAAGTGAATATAATATTCGATGTATATCAATGTGGAAAAGTGTTTTGTTTTGAGGTTTTGAAATGGCAGTTATAGAAACTTCCGGCGGAAACGGAAACGGAGGCAGCAAGAGACCGAAAAGGCTGGGCGATATCCTTATCGCGGCAGGTCTCATTACCGAGGAGCAGCTCGAAGAAGCTCTCGCAAAACAGAAGGGATCGGGCAAGCGTCTGGGTACTGTGCTGCAGGATGAAGGCTATATCACGGAACTTGAGATGATCGAGGCTCTGCAGATGCAGCTCGGCATCGAGTTTATCGATCTCAACAAGATCAACATACCTACAGAACTTGCTCAGGTCGTTCCTGCCAATATCGCAAAACAGTACCAGGTCGTCCCGGTCAGAATGATCCGCGACGAGCTTTATCTTGCGATGGCAGATCCTCTGAACTTCTACGCTCTTGAGGAGGTCCGCAAGACTACCCATAAAAAGATCGTCCCGATGATAGCCATGGCGAATTCCGTGGACAGAGCCATCCAGGTCCTGTACGGCAACGAAGGGGCAGCCAAGGCCATCGAAGAGATGAAGAGAGAAGCGGCTCTCTCAGGCGATGATGAAGAAGCTAACAGAGACATGGCGTTCTCTGCGAATCTGATAGGGGAGGACAGCGCCAATCAGGCGCCTGCGATCAGGCTCGTGAACTCCATCATCGAAAGGGCGGTCGCAGAGCGCGCCAGCGACATCCATCTGGAACCGAGAGAAGAGGAGTTCTCGGTGCGCATGCGTATCGACGGTCTTCTGAGGGACATCCTTACGGTGCCGCGCGAGCTCCAGTCTGCCGTGATATCCCGCATCAAGGTAATGTCCAATCTGGATATAACGGAAAGAAGGGTGCCGCAGGACGGCCGCTTCAACGTAAAGGTCCAGGGCAAGGACATCGACCTCCGTGTATCCACGCTTCCTACCGTATACGGAGAAAAGATAGTAGCCAGACTGCTCGACAAAACGGCGGGCAACCTCGATCATTCCTCCATAGGACTGATCGGAGACGATATAGAAAAGTACGACAGGCTCATCAGGATCAAGAACGGCGTTATCCTGATAGTAGGTCCTACAGGCTCGGGCAAATCGACTACCATGTACGCGATGATCAACGACCTCAACACAAGAGAGGTCAACCTGATCACGCTGGAGGATCCTGTCGAGTATAACGTCGACGGCGTCAATCAGGTACAGATAAACGAGAAAACGGGCATGACCTTCGCGGCGGGACTTCGTTCCATACTCCGTCAGGACCCGGATATCATCGGCGTAGGAGAGATCCGCGACGGCGAGACAGCCGAGATCGCGATGAGATCCGCCATCACAGGCCATGTGGTGCTTTCGACCATACATACAAGCGATGCGCTCGGCACCATCGAGAGACTTATCGACATGGGCGTTGAGCCGTATCTCGTAGCCAGCGCTCTCAAGGGAGTGTTCTCCCAGAGACTTGTCAGAAGGATATGCCCTGACTGCAGAGAATCGTACAATCCGTCCGAAGAGGAACAGATCGATCTCGGACTCGAATACGATCCTGCGCGCGTATTCTACCGCGGCAGGGGATGCCCTAAGTGCTTCGATACGGGATACCGCGGCAGGACAGGAGTCTTCGAGATACTGCCTCTTACCATAAAGGTGCGCCGCATGATAGCTGCGGGCGCAGGCAGAGAGGCCATAGAGGAAACGCTGCTTGATCCAAAGAGCGGATTCACGTCGCTGAAAGACAACGCGGTGCATCTGGTAGAACAGGGCGTCACCACTTCAGAAGAGGTCCAGCGCGTGATATACGAAGATATCTGATTACAAGGGGCTTTAGGAGGAATCGAAATGATGACAATAGAAGAAATGGTACTTAAGGCAAGAGCGGACGGAGCGTCCGATATCCACCTGATATGCGGGCTCCCTCCGAAATACCGCAGGGACGGGCAGCTTGAGAACATGTCGGAAGAGGCCCTTAGCCCTGAAGACTGCGTCAGATACGCAAAGGCGCTCTCGCTCACCGAGGCGGGCTACGAGGAATACATGCGCACGGGCGAGCTCGACGCTGCCGAGACATATGCAGGCAACCGCTGCCGTATCCATATCTTCAGACAGCAGGGCCATCCGTCGGCAGCTGTCAGGCTGCTCTCGGACCGCATCCCTCAGCTGGATACGCTCGGCCTTCCTCCTGCGGCGCTCAACCTGCCGGGACTCCATAAAGGCATCGTCCTGGTAACGGGCGAGACCGGTTCGGGTAAGTCGACGACGCTCGCCGCGCTGCTCGACTACATAAACCACACAAAGAAATGCCACATCGTCACTCTCGAGGACCCTGTGGAGTACATGTATACGCCTGACAAGGCCGCCATCAACCAGAGAGAGGTGGGCAAGGACACAAAGAGCTTTGCGTCCGGACTCAGGGCGTCTCTCCGTGAAGACCCTAATGTCATACTCATCGGCGAGATGAGAGACCGCGAGACCATCGAGACTGCCATCACGGCGGCCGAGACAGGCCACCTGGTATTCGGGACGCTCCATACAGGAAGCGCATCCGATGCGGTGGACCGTATAGTACAGGTCTTCCCTGAAGGCATGCAGACGCAGATCAGGCTGCAGCTTTCGATGGTGCTCCAGGCAGTCATCACACAGCAGCTCCTGCCGAAAAAAACGGGAGGCAGAGCGCTCGCATGCGAGATGATGGTAGTCACGGACGCCATAAGGAATCTGATCAGAAACGGCAATACGCCGCAGATCGTAAACGCCATCGCAACCAGCGCGGCGATAGGCGGTCAGACCATGGATCAGGCGCTTGTGAAACTCGTAAGATCGGGCATGGTGTCAAAGGATGTTGCGCTCCAGTATTCGCACGATGCGGATTACGTAAAAAAGAACGCATGATGAGGTCGCGGCCGGCCGGATAATGTAAGGAAGCACAAATGGAAACTTTTAACTACACAGTAATGTCGCCTGACGGCAAGAAGATCACCGGCGTCATCGAGGGCTACAACCAGATGGATGCCGCATCGAGGCTGAAGGAGTCTTATCCTATAGTCCTCCAGCTTGAAGCTGCAGGTGAAAAGGGCGTGATAGGGAACTTCCTCGGAAGCGACATCGGAGGGAAGAAGCTCAACGACAAGGCGTTCACTCTCATGTGCAGCCAGTTTGCGGTCATACTCAAATCCGGCATTCCTATCTCGAGGACGGTTCGCCTTATCGCTCAGAAAATGACAGACAAGACGCTGAAGAGCGTGCTCAATGAGGTCGCGAACGATGTCGAAACGGGACGCTCTCTTTCCGCCAGTTTTGCAGAAAGAGGAGAGGGCCTGTTTCCGCTCACCTTCCTTGAATCGATCCGCGCCGGAGAGGAAGCGGGCAATCTTGACACAGCCTTCGAGTCGGTAAGCGAACACTATACCAAGCAGGTAAAGATGAAGGGCAAGGTAAGAGGCGCGATGATCTATCCGACCTTCGTCATAACGCTGGCTGTAGTCGTCGTGATAGTCCTGATGGTAAAGGTCGTCCCTACGTTCACGGCTATTTTCGCCGAGCAGGGCAGCCAGCTTCCGGCGATAACAAGATCGCTGATCGCCATATCCAATTTCTTCAGGAACAACTGGCTCATATTGCTGATCGTCATAGCGGCGATAGTGATAGGGATCAAGGTCTACGGGAATACCGAGAAGGGCAGGATGAACCTCGCGAAACTCGCGCTCAGGCTCCCGGTGCTCGGTGAGATCAATGTGCTGAGCGCTGCAAGCCAGTTCGCCAATACCATGACGATGATGCTCGGGGCGGGGCTTCCGATCACCAAGGCGGTCAACATAACCTCGCGCACGCTCTCGAACTACTACATCAGCACGGAGGTGGGCAAGCTCTCGGGAGAACTCGAAGTAGGCAAGAGCCTCGGACGCAGTCTGAGAGAATCGGGATGCCTGCCTGACATACTTACGGACATGGTAGCCGTAGGAGAGGAGAGCGGCGAACTCGAACAGACGCTCAGGATGACGGCGGATTACTACGATTCGGAACTCGAATCCGCCACTGCTGCGGCGCTCGCCAAACTCGAACCAGCGACCCTCATATTCATGGGCGTCGTTGCGGGATATATCGTAATAGCTATATATGTAGCGATGTTCTCGATGTACAACGGGATGTAGGATGGCTAAACTCAGAAGCGAACGCGGAGGAACAGCCCGCATACTGGTGATACTGTCGCTGCTCATACTTGTGATGGTAGTCGTACTGTCCATACCTTCATGGAAGGAATTCCGTTACAGGTCGCAGTGCATAGCCTGCGAGCAGGCGATCAAATCCGCGAACGACGGACTCAAAATAGAATATCTGGATACCTATGACGAGAGCAGCGTCATAGAGGCGCGCAGGACTCTCGACAGGGTGATGCCTGCAAGAGAGGACATATGTCCGACCCACGGCAATGTTTACATGGTCAGAAACGAACAGGGCATATTCGAACTCATCTGCGGGCTCCATAACCCGGATTCCGCAAGACGCACGAGGCTCAACGCCTCATATGCCGGGAAGCACCTTGATGAGGCAAGAAAGGACATTCTTGAAAAAGCCGAAGAGGGAGATCCGGAGCCTGATAAGATCAGGATCAGGGTCAACGGCAGACCGCTCGACTGCGTATATGTGACGAAAAATGTTAATATACGCCGCGGCACATCGACGACAAAGGATTACGACGGAACAGTAGCCTTTTACGGCACCGATGATGACAACGAGATCAGTTATTTCGTCTACGCCGATGAGGACCACTGCGCCATATGGGAAAAAGGCGAAGGCTGGAGAGGGGACGCATACGATTCATGAGCATATACGAATACACGCCGATCCTCATATACAGCATAGTGATCGCATTCGTATTCGGGACCTGCATGGGATCCTTCCTCAACTGCGCCGCATGGCGCTACGTGAACGGCGAATCAGTCCTTAAAGGGAGGAGCCACTGCACCAGCTGCGGTCATGAGCTCGGTCTCAGAGACCTCATACCGGTGATCAGCTGGCTGGCGTCAAAAGGCAGATGCAGGTACTGCGGAGAGAGGATATCCGCCAGATATCCGATCACGGAAGTGCTGTTCGGGATCATAACGGTGTTCTGCCTTCTGAGCTTTGACTTTACGGTGCTCTGCCTCAGGAATTACATATTCCTGGCCGCGCTCTTCGTGCTTACCCTGACGGATATCGACGCGATGGTCATCCCGGACGGATGCCACATCGCATCGCTTGCGGCATGGGTCGCCGCAGAGCCGTTCCTCTTCGAGGGATGGAAAAACCTCATGTACTATGCCGGGGCGGGCCTTCTTTTCGGAGGCGGGCTCCTGGCCGTATCCCTGGCTCTTGACAGGGCCATGGGGAGGGATACCCTCGGAGGCGGAGATATCAAGCTCGTGGCTGTCGCCGGCCTGTATCTGGGCGTGATAGGCACGCTCTTCATGCTGATGATCGCCTGCCTTTGCGGGCTCATATATAACTATCTGATCAATAAAACATCAGAAAAGGGAAGCGCTTTTCCGTTCGGACCGTGGATAGCTTCGGCTTCTGCGATGATGCTGCTCTTCGGACAGCCTCTTGTGGACCTGTACATGGCGCTTCTGAACTGAATGACGGGAGAAAGAAATGGCAAAAAACACAATTCTCGGAATCGACATAGGCACTGACAGGCTGAAGCTTGCTCTTGTTGACAGCGATGTCGTGATGCAGACCGCCGCAGCAAAGATGCCTGAGAATCTCATGCGCGAAGGCCGCATCACGTCGATCGATACGATGAGCGGACTCATCAGCGCGACGATGAAGGAGAGCGGCATAAAGGCTTCAAGGGCGGCGCTCGTGTTGCCGAACGAGTCGGTATATATAAAGAACGTCAGGATGCCGATGATGACAACGGATCAGCTGGTGTACAACCTGCCGTTCGAGTTCAACGACTATATCACGGGCGAGATAAAGGACTATGTATTCGATTACGCCGTCCTTCCGGACGATGACGCCGAAGAAAAGCCCGCTGAAGAGACGGCTGAGAAAACAGAGTCTCCGGACAATGAAGAGGAGGAGACGCTGAACCTGATGGCTGTCGGAGCTGAAAGAGCGCTGATCGATGAGTCGGCTGAGATGCTCCGGAAAGCGGGACTCAGTCTGGAGAAAGCGGCGCCTGCGATATGCTCATACATAACTCTGATCCGTGAGCAGTACGATACTCTGAGTCAGTACACGAACGAGTTCTGCATACTCGATCTCGGATTTGAGGCGACGCGCATGTACATGTTCGAGGGCGACAGGCACGTAGCGACCCGTGTTATTGAGGCAGGCCTTTCATCTCTTGTGAGAGTGATAGCCGATCTCTACGGCGTTGAGGAGCATCTTGCCCATACATACTTGCAGAGCGATTTTGAGAACTGCCTCGAGCGCGAGGAATGCCGCGAGTCCTACGACAACATCGCGGTCGAGCTGATGAGGGCGATGAACTTCTACAGATTCAGCAATCCGGACAGTTCTCTTTCGGACATGTGGATGTGCGGAGGAGGAGCTCAGATACATCCGCTCAATGAAGCGATAGGAGGCATGCTGGACATGAGACTCCATACAGCATCCGAGCTGGTGCATGACGGCGACAATATCCCTGACTGCAACAGCTTTGTACAGGCTATTGGCATCGCGTGTGAATGACAGGGGGGCAGATAAGTGGCTAAACTTGATTTGAATAAAGAGATAAGCCTCGGTGGCGGCAGCAGCAGCGGCAAGATCCCGCGCGGAAAGATGCCTTCCAAGACATCTATCAATCTGGTGCCTAAGAAGGAAAGCTTCTTCTCGTCCAGGGCAAACCTCAGCAAGCTGATACTCGGAATGGTACTGCTGCTTCTTCTGATCGTGTTCTTTGTCGTCAGGCCGATCGTGCAGCTGAGCATGGCAAATGCAAAGATCAGGGACATGCAGGCACAGCTCGATGAGGCAAACAAGACCTTAGAGGCCAAGGGCAGCATCGAAGAAGAGTACGCTCACTATACGACGGACGGCATGACGAAAGAGGAGCTCAGCAGAGTGGACCGCGACAAGGTGATGAAACTTGTCGAGAAGTCGGTCGCCAGCAGCGGAGCCGTGAAAAGCTGGGAGATCAGCGGCAACATCATGACGCTGCAGGTCAACGGCTCATCTCTTGCCGAACTTAACCAGATAGCGTCGGCGCTGGAGAATGAACCGCTGGTCGACCGCTGCGTGATCAACACCGCAGACAAAGGCAGCAACGAGGATGACGGAGGGGTCTCGGTATCCTTCATAGTATATCTGGATCCGGAAGGCGCATCTGATAAAGCAGCAGAGGAGGGCAAAAAGCAATGAAGACAATGAGCAGAAACTTCACGACCAAAGAGAAGGTCCTCTTCGCGGTGCTCGGCTGCATGCTGATCGGGCTTGTGTTTTACAGATTCTTCTATGTCAATCTGAGCAATGCCGTAGACGAGGCAAACGCCGAGGCCGCCACCCTGCAGTCGGATCTGGACATAGCAAAAACGAGAACCATGAGGATCGAGAAGATGGAGCAACAGCTGCAGGGGATCGGGAACACAGGCGTCATGCAGAAGATGGGCAGCTACAACAACAGCAAGCCTGAGACGGCGTTCCTGCATACGGTCCTTTCGAGTGTGCCTGATTACACGATCTCTTTCGATGATGTCACAAGAGACGGCAAGCTGATACGGAGGAACTTCACTCTGAACTTCACGACGGCAAGCTATGATTCCGCAGAGAAGATAATCAGGGATCTCACTTCGGGCGAGTACAGATGCCTGATAGGCGACATGAGCTGCAGCGTCGAGAACGGCATCACTTCGGTAACTCTCGAGGGGACCTTCTATGAGACCATGGTCGGAGGCACGCCTGATTCCGCGCTGCCGGCGGATGAAACAGAAACTGACGAAGCTGTGGAGCTCGAAGATTTCGAATAATGCTATAACTGAAATATAACCGGGCTTTTGTAATATGATAATCGATGAAAATTGCGGCTAATCTTTAGATCGAAAAAGGGCTGTGCCCGATACAGAAAAAACGGAGGGAAAGAAAATGAAGAACAAGAGAAACAAAAAAGGTTTCACGCTTGCCGAGCTGCTGATCGTAGTAGCGATCATCGCAGTTCTCGTAGCTATCGCGATCCCTGTATTCAACAGTCAGCTTGAGAAGTCAAGGGAAGCGACAGATCTTGCCAATATCAGAGCGGCATATGCCGAGGCAACGGTCAAGATCCTGGACGAAGGCGGAGAAACCGCTACCGCTACTACAACTGCTACCATGCAGAGCACCGGCAAGATCGACAAGGTCAGCGGAGCTGATACTACGGAAATAGGCGGAGTCAAGGCTTCCTCGATCACGATCACAAAGGGCCAGAAGACTACCGTGACCGTCGATGCTGACGGAAAGATCACCGGACTGAGCGGCGGAGCTTCGATGGGATCCTGATCCCGATCCGGATTTTAACAGCGAAGGGGCAGCGCATGAAGCTGCCTCTTTTTTTACGGAAACAATAATCGTTCCGCACGCCTTTTTTGTGATACAATTCAATTGATGATACCGGCCGGAAAGGAAAGAACCATGGACCGAATCAAAAAGGGCTTTACACTTGCTGAACTGCTTATAGTAGTCGCTATAATCGCTGTCCTCACAGCTGTCGCCATCCCGGTATTCAGGGTGCAGCTTGAAAAATCACGGGAAGCATATGACATCCATACCATGCGGGCGGCCGCCTCTGCAGCGGTCGATCTCTACTATTCGGGCGTGACCGATGAGGCAAGCGCGAATGCGGCCGGTATGAGCTGGTCAGATCAGGGGGACACGGACGCTGACAGCAACGCCTACGGAGCCTATGATCCGACAGGGAAGATCGTTCCCACCAAAAAGGATCTGCCTGCATCATCACAGACCTACGGCAAAGGGACTTCAGTCAACGGAGGAACAAAGTATACGCTGGGAAATCCCAACGGAGCGTATAACGCCGGGCAGGATTATACCAATGCGGTCGTGATGGTATCGATATATCCGAATGCGGATCCTGCAAGGGTGGATGTTTACTGGAAAAACAACAAGGTGAACAATAACTATGTCGGAGGGCAGCA
Source organism: uncultured Eubacteriales bacterium (assembly GCA_902793875.1). Classification (GTDB taxonomy): domain Bacteria; phylum Bacillota; class Clostridia; order Peptostreptococcales; family Anaerovoracaceae; genus Crickella. Next base: position 12,100 of record CADBFL010000028.1, read on the forward strand.
GAGAAAAAACGTTCCCAAATACAGCATCAGCATTACGATAGACGAATAACAGGGGGCGGCAGAAAACAGCATAATGCAGACGGTCATGGATCTCAGGTCAGTATTCATATCCAACGGCGTGGGCATAGTCCTGCTGCTGATGCTCTACTATGTCTCGCGCACAAGGATACTCAGACGCCGCATGGAGGACAGACTGTACTCCGTCATGATATTCGGCGTCCTTTTGGGCTGCATCATGGAGGCCTTTTCGTACTTCCTGGACGGCAGGGTCTTTCCCGGCGCGATATTCCTGAACCATGTCGCCAACACATATCTCTTCAGCGTGAATCTCATACTGCCGTTCTGCGTTCTGGTGTATGTGGATCTCGGACTTTACGGCGACCCCGAACGCATATGGAAGCATTATAAGCCGCAGATAATCATCGGGGCCGTCATGCTGAGCGCGACCCTGATCAATCTGTTCACGCCGGTATGCTATTACATTTCGGATAAAAACGTATACGAGAGAAGGCCCTTCGGATATGTGTACTATGCTGTCATACTCTTTTACCTGATCAGCGCCATAGTGGTCACGCGCCGTTATGAGAAGGAAAACGGCGCGAGGACATTCTTCAACATCAATATGTTTCTTGTGCCCATACTCATCGGAGCAGGCCTGCAGTTCGCTTTTTACGGGCTTTCCCTGGCCTGGCTCTCATCGGCCATAGGTCTGACGGGCATGTACATGATGCAGCAGAATGAGACCGCTTACTTCGACCCGCTGGTCGACACGTACAACCGGAGATATCTCGACTTTCTGCTGACTTCCTGGATAAGCCGCGGGTACGGCTTTTCGGGCATCATGCTGGACATAGACGACTTCAAGAGCATAAACGACAGCTACGGCCATTCGGAAGGCGACAACGCCCTGCTGAAGCTCGCCGGGATACTGAAGAAGTCCTGCTCTGAGAGTGACAGGGTCTTCCGCTTTGCCGGGGACGAATTCATAGTGCTCGTAAGGACGGATCACGGCGGCAGCGCCGATGATTATCTGAGCAAAATGAGACGCAATCTCGATAAGTTCAATGACGCCTGCAAAAAACCGTACCGGATCGAAGCATCCTACGGAGTCTGCAGCTTCGAGCCCGGCAGGGGCGATACGGATTCATTCATGAAAGAACTTGACTCACGCATGTACGAGATGAAGAAAGAGCATCACGGAAAGAAATGAGGACAGCGGTTCAGATCATACTTACAATAGAGATAATAACGCTTTTTGTCTGCGTGCACTTTGCGCGGAAGTCGGACAAGCCCATAGCCCGCTCCGTCAGTCTTCTTATTGCCTCTCTCATACCGGCGATCCTCGGAAATGTCATCATAATCGGCGCGGTATCAAAACCGCTCGCAGTGACCGGCATGTACATCTACTTTATCGGCATGGACCTCATCATGGCGTGCCTGCTGAAGTTCACCCTGGATTACTGCTACTATTCGTGGGACAACAAAGTCGTCATAAATTCCGTCTATTCTCTTCTCGGCATAGATATACTGCAGCTGTTGCTGAATCCTGTATTCGGCCACGCTTTCGATGTCGAAGAGCTGCAGGTCGGCGGGATGCCGTACTTCGCAGTCGTGCCGTATGCCGGGCAGATATACCACAGGGTCGTCATATACGGGTTCCTGTTTGCTTCCCTCATCCTGTTCGTTATCAAGAGCGCCGGCAGCTCAAGGATATACCGCGAGCGCTATGTAACGATGCTCGCTTCCATGATCTTCACGTCGATATGGGAATCCTTCTACATCCTTTCGGGGACCCCGGTCGATACATCCATGATCGGCTTCGGTATCTTCGGAGTGCTCGTTTTCTACTTCGCCCTTTGCTACAAGCCGGTGTTCCTTATCTCGAGCATGCTTGAGAGCATAGCGTCGGGACTGAGCGAGGCGCTGTTCTTCTTCAATGAAGAAAAGATATGCATCTGGGCGAACGAAAAAGGGCTGGACTTCTTCGGCATCAGGGAAAACGAGGTCGACAGGGTCAACGGGAAGCTCCTTGCGGCCTTTCCTGAGATGGAAGGCGCTGATGATGAGTGGACCGGCGATCACATCAGCGGCAGAGGGGACGGCAGGAGATACTATCATATAGAAAAGCACATAGCAAAAGACAATGACGACAGAGGCCGCGTCATCGGTTTCTTTGTGAGCATACGGGACAATACCGAGGCGCAGAAAAACCTCGAAAAGGAGCGCTACAACGCACGGCACGACAGTCTTACCGGTCTTTACAACAAGGAGACTCTGTACAGAAAGATCCCGAAGCTCCTGAAGGACAGTCCGGGCGTTCCTTACCAGATAATCTTTGTGGATATCAACGAGTTCAAAACGGTCAACGATGTATTCGGGAAGGATTTCGGGGACTATGCGCTCTGTAATATCGCTGACTGGGTAAGGGGAGACATGTCGGACCGCTGCGCCTACGGAAGGCTCGGGGGAGACACATTCGGCATATGCATGCCGGTCAGTGAATTCGACCCGGAGGCGATCAACGAAAAACTCGACAACCTCGTAGTCAGGATGGGTGACAAGGAGCACCATCTGCTTGTGCACCTCGGCATCTACCCTGTCGACGACCCTGATCTTGAGGTGTCGATCATGTTCGACAGAGCCCGCATGGCGCTCAACAAGATAAAGCGGATCTATTCTCACATCTCGTATTATAACGACCAGATCAGAGACGAGATGCTGTGGAACCAGCGCATATCCGCCGAGCTGACGGATGCGATTAAGAGCGGGCAGATAGTGCCTTTCCTCCAGCCTGTTGTCGATGCAGAAGGCGAGCTGGCGGGCGCCGAGGCTCTTGTCAGGTGGATGCATCCCGAGAAGGGAATGATCCCGCCTGCGATGTTCATCCCTGAATTCGAACGCAACGGAAGGATAGCGGAGATAGACAGATACATGTGGAGACACGCCGGAGAGATACTGAGGGAATGGAAGGAGAGCCGTCCGGACCTCTTCCTGTCCGTCAATATATCTCCTGTGGATTTTTACTTTCTGGACATCAGAAGCGAGCTCGGCGGCATCGTCAGGGAGTGCGGGATCGACCCTGCAAATCTCAGACTTGAGATCACAGAGTCGATCATGATGAGCAACAGCGATGAGAGGCTCGAGACCGTAAGACAGCTCAGGTCGG